>JBIPNA010000251.1:0-5496 GCA_044375665.1 Catalimonadaceae bacterium | reverse complement strand
TGCCGCCACAGATATGTCCGGAAAATATACCATTTCTGGTATCAAGCCCGGAGACTACAGTGTCAGGGTGAGTTATGTAGGTTACAAAGAGAAGATATTCAATGGGATAAGAATTCCCAAAGAAGGAACGGTAACGCTGAATACAGCACTCGAAGAGCAAACCAACGAATTGGAAAGTGTCGAAATCATAGGTGAAAAGCCTACTGTAGATCTTGAAAGTGGAAAAAGTGAGGTCAGGATTTCTGCAGCCGATATTAAAGAAATGAATGTCCGTAATGTGCAGGACATTACCGCCATGCAGGCCGGGGTTAGCCAATCGCCTGATGGTTTGCAAATTAGAGGAGGCAGGGTTTATGAAACCCAATATCTGGTAGATGGAATCAATGCCGCAGATCCACTTGCAGGTACAGGCTTTGGGACCGAAGTTTCTTCAGGTTCGGTTCAGGATGTTCAGGTAATGACCGGAGGAAGCGATGCAGAATACAATTCCAATTCAGGTGTGATCGTAACCCGAATCAAAGAAGGAGGAGATAAATTCACCATGGGAGGTCGCTGGCAACGCGATAACCTCGGATTCAATACCCTTCAGGGAACGGCCTGGAACACCGACCTGGCAGAAATATCGTTGGGCACTCCCATACCCGGAACCAACAAAAAACTGACTCTCTTCACTTCCGCCAATGTCGGCTTCACCAGCGATTATTTTGGTTTTTATGCCCGGCAACTGAATTCAAGCCTCATGGGCAACAAAGCCTTCTGGGCACCAAGGCAAGACAATAAATGGGCCAATACATTAAAAATCGCTTACCAACTCGGGCCCTCTACCCGGATAAGCCTCACCAATCAGCACAGCGTTTCCATCAATCAAAACAGCAGGACGCTTCAAATCATAGGTTTCGACCAGATTATGGTCCCTGGCTTTCAATATGCTTTTGCCCGGGAAATGGACAATGCTTCCACCTATACCCATCGTTCGAACCTTTCTGCATTAAATATCAGGCACAGCATCAACAAACAATGGAAGCTCGATGCCACTGCCGGAAGATTGTTTACCAGATTACGGGCAGATGCCAATGGCCGGCCCTTTCGGGATGCCACTTTAGACAAAGTATATGATCCAGAGTCGATTGTAACCAACCCAACCGAAATTTTTAACGACCCGAGGGCCGTCAGTGACTCAGTCCTGTATGTTTTACCCGGGGATGGCTTCAACAACAACGGAGGAATTTCAACCCTTTGGCACGACCATTTTTTTGAGGAATACACCGTGAAGGCAAAGTTTACCTATTTCTCATCCAGCAAAATTCACTTTGCTTCAATGGGCTTTGAGCACAAAGCTCAGAACATGCAATGGATAGATGTAAACCGACCATGGGTTGGTGCACCGATACAACTAAGCAATGGCAGTTTCACCCCTTCTTCCAGGATCGGACAAAGCAACGACGTCTGGGCCGTAAAACCCCATAATGGTGCCATTTATGCACAGGATGAAATTAAGTATAAAGGAATCATCGCAGTTTTGGGAGGCCGTTTTGAATATTGGGCACCTGGAAAGTTTGCAGATCAGGCCATCGACAATCCCTTCACTTTTATAGCCCAAACCAACCGGGATGAATACAAAAAGCAAACAGCCAGACTGTTTGGCCTTCGGTGGAAAGCACGCTTTCTCCCCAAAGTCAGGGTTTCTTTTCCGGTTACCGAAAACAATGTTCTTTACTTCAATTACGGACATTCCCTTCGCCTTCCGCATCCCCGGTTTATGTATGCCGGACTCGATACCAACTACCAGAACCGTGTTTCAGGTTCGAATGCCGGAAACCCAAATCTAAACCCGGAAGTAGCTGTTGCGTATGAACTTGGCGTAAAATCACAGATCACCCGCGATTTTTCCGCTACACTGACTGCTTTTTACAAAGACCAGTTTGATTTCATCGTCAACCGGACAGCAGAGATCATCGATCCTCGTCTGGGACAGCAATTTGTAGACAGAACCATCAGCATTAATCAGGACTATGCCCGGGTAAGAGGAGTTGAAATGGGCTTGAACTACCGCCTTTCCCGCCAGATCCGGACAAGCTTTAATGTAGCTTATCAGGTGGCCACAGGAAAATCCAACACAGCAAAGGAATCTCTGCTTCAGATCCGGCAGACTGGTCAGGTTAACACCACCAAAGAGCAGTATCTCGCCTGGGATCGGCCCTGGGATCTGAAAGGATCCATTATTTATACCCCGGATTCCTCTGTCAGGATTTGGAACGTACCCATGAAGAACTTCCGGTTTTTCTTGTTCACCACCTGGAAATCTGGTTTGAGGTACACACCTTTTCAGGCCGCAGGTACCAACGATCTTGGCAGAACCATTTACGAGCAGGTCCCCAATCAGCAATTCAAAGAGATTGGTGCGGCCTGGTTTTGGACAGACCTGAGTATAACCCGCGACTTTGTGCTGTCGAAAAAAGTGAAGTGCTACCTTTCTGTCGAAATAAAGAATCTCTTCAACAACAAAAATGCCCAGCTTGTGAACCCTGTAACCGGCCGGGCTTATGAAAACGGAGATCCTCTCCCATTTGAGCAACGGGATCCCCGGTTTGTAGATCCCAATACTTCAGGTTTGCCGCCCAACAACCCGGCCAGGTATCTGCAACCCCGACAAATTCTTTACGGCATAGGCTTTAACTTTTAAGACATGCGGAACCGATTCTTATTTCCAGCTATTCTTGCCTTTGTTGTTTCAGGACTTCGTTCTAACGGACAGGTCTTTCCCAATCTGGGTGGTCAGCGGGCCGGAATTTCTGCATTGCCTTTTCTGAAAAATGACTTGTCAGCAAGATCTCTTGGCATGGGTGGAGCAAGTATTGCTCTTGGAGGAGATGCTTTTTCCATGGGTGTGAACCCAGCCGCCGCAAGCCAGAATTCCTTTCCGGTAATCGGGCTTTCTACCCGAAGAATTCTTCCCGGTCTTTCTCAATCTTTCCTTGGGGCAAGTTTTGCCAGCAAAAACAAGGCAGTCTGGATGGCCTCACTCAACTACCTTTCCTCCGGAATGCAGAAACGGCGCACCGAATTTCAACCTTTCGGCGATGGAACCTATTATTCATCCAATGCATGGAAAGCAGGCTTGGGATATTCCAAATCGCTTTCCCGGATGTTTAGTTTTGGCATTAACATCAATTTTATCCGGGAAGAACTGGCCCAATATTCGGCCAACGCAGTTACAACCGACTTGGGTTTTCTCTACAAAACGGATTGGAAACATTTGTCTTTTGCTGTGGCCTTACAACATTTTGGAGGCAATTCCACCCTATCAGGGAATGAGCTGGCAGTAATGTACAACCGCAAATCAACCAATACTGAAAGCTATGGAGCACCTACCCTGTTTTCGATGGGTGTTTCAATGATCCCTTTTGAACAAGACCAACATCAGATTTTGGTTTCGGCACAATTGAATCATCCCAACGATAACGCAGAGAACCTAAGGATAGGTGTTCAATATGGTTTGGATTCTTTATTGTACTTCCGGACCGGATACAGAATCAATGTCCAGGGTGAATCTGTTTCATTTGGATTGGGTGTCCGGTCCCGGGTGGGTGCCTTTCCATTTCAATTGGAATATGCTGTAGTTCCAAACCGGTATCTGGGCATTCAGCATTCCATAGGTGTTTCAATCGGTTTTCATAAAATAGGCCAGGAATAATGCGTTACATCCTTTCAATTTTTCTGCTGACACTGGCTTTTTCCTGCTCCTTTTTTGGGGAGAAAAACAAGGTGAGTGACTACATCGAAAAACCAGACTATAGTCTCAAAAGTGTTGAATATGTACCTGTCCTCCCCTATTTTGGGACAGATATAAAGCCGGTCAATCTTTACTTTGGATACGATGAATTGCTCTATGCTGTAGATTCTGCCAAAGGAATTGTTAGCTATGATGCAGCAGGGAAATTTCTGGGACGATTCGATCTGCCGAATATCCATTTTGTAATTCAAAACCGTAGCCTTGACCTTTATGCCTTAGGAAAAATGGATACGTTGATTAACAATGTTGCTTACAACCTGCCGGTATTGTATAAAATAGGTCAGAAGTCGGCTTCTCCCGGATCTGAAATAAGGACCTTAAACCTGGCTAATGCGAGGATTTTGAAAAAGTTGGTCTATCCTTTTTGTATCAATGAAACAAGCAAACTCAACAACAAGGTAGCTGTTGAAAATACCCGCTTTAACGCAATGGGTTTCCTCGACGACAATTCATACTACCTCACATGCGCAGGACCACTCGAAGGAAATAACGAATTGTTCATTACGCGACGCAGTTCAATTCTGTATTTTGGGGCATCAGATGTATTCCAGGGTGGATTTTCTGAGATCCCAGGGGTAGAACCTTTGGGCCTCACCACACTGGTTCAACCTCCACAACGCGCCAGAATGGAAACCCGAAAAGACTATATCTATACTTCGGCAACTCCTGGTCTGGCGATTTCAGTGAGGTACATTGAGGTTACCCTTACTCCGGAAGGACTTGTAACTGCATTTAAACCACTGGCTACCCCTTCAAAAACCGATGCCGATGGCTTTTTGTACCAACCCGGACGCTTTCAAAACCCAATATCGGTATTGTATGCCGGAACAAGTCAAAAATACATTTTCGTTGCCGATGCTTCCAAAGATAGCGTGTTTGCCTATCAGGAAAATGGATATGAAGGAACCATTCCACCACCGCAATATTCCAACCGAAAACTCATCAGGGTTAGCTTTGGGGGCACTGGTTCCGGGCCCTACCAATTTCGGCGACCCAGTGGATTGGCCTTTTCCAACCGGATGCTTTATGTGGCAGATCCGGGCAACAACCGGATTTCCCGTTTTAAGCTCACATCCGATTACGAATAATCGGGAAAATAATTTCAGGGCAAGTCCTTGCTTCTCAGGCTTGAAATCAATACAATTGCGTGACCTAGCATAAAAAATTGATGAAAAAAGCGCTCTTTTTCCCTGTTTTTCTATGCCTCCTGATGTTCTGGAATCAAGTTCCGGTCTTCAGCCAGGCCACAATAACCTGCAATCCTGATTTTGACAGCGGCTGTTCCAATTGGCGAACGAAATCCATTTCAATTGCAGGCTTTTCCTGGTCACAGGCAACTTCCACCAATTGCGCTCAAGGTAACTTTACCCAGGACACCATATTTCTGGTACCAGGAGTTGGCTATTCCATGACCATTCAAAATGGCAGTTGGTGTGGGACAGGGGTCTGGGTTGATCTAAACAATGACAATTCTTTAGACACTTCCGAAAACCTGTATTACAAATACCTGGCAAACGAAAACAACACCTACCAGTTTACTTTAACCTTACCGGATTCCCTTCCGTTAGGTGCCTATTCCATCCGGGTGGTTTCAGGATGGGGAACCGATTGTTTTTCGGAAAGTGAAAATGGTTTTGGCCCTTGTGGAATTTATACCTACGGGAATTACCAGGATTTCATTCTGAAAGCCACAACAGTAACCT
>JBIPNA010000250.1:0-5517 GCA_044375665.1 Catalimonadaceae bacterium | reverse complement strand
ACAACTCAGTGGCGTTGCCATCAGTTCGATGATGGAAGGAAATCGCCCGCTCATGATTGAAATACAGTCGCTTGTAACCCAAACTGGATTTTCTGTTCCTCAACGCAGCAGTACAGGCTTCGATGCACGCAGGCTTTCTATGCTGCTGGCGGTGCTTGAAAAAAAAGGTGGATTCAGATTCAACAACCAGGATGTGTTTCTAAACATTGCCGGAGGCCTCCGGGTAGAAGACCCTGCCATTGATCTTGCTGTATGCATTTCGCTGATTTCATCACTCGAAAATAAAGCCATTCCTCCTTCTGTTTGTTTTTCGGGAGAAGTCGGCCTGGGAGGTGAAGTCCGACCTGTGAGCAGGATTGAAAACCGGATTTCTGAGGCAGAAAGGCTTGGTTTCAAAACGATGTTCCTCTCGGCGCATAACTTTTCCAAGTTAAAACCGGGAAAGTTCTCAATTGCTCTGGAAGGCGTGCGGAAACTGGACGACCTGATTGTCAGGCTATTTTTAAAACAGGGTTGATAAGAATTGGTTTGACTTCACTCAAACACGGGAAGGTGCAATTTCCTCTCCGATTTCTTCTGAGGGCATGGGTTCTTTTTTTCCCCAAACCCAATCAATGGCATTCAGGAGTGGGCCGGTCATAAGTGTGGTTGAAACGGCCATGATGACCAGAACCACAAAAACCTCTGGCGTTATGATGCCCAGATCATAACCAATGTTAAGCACTACCAATTCCATCAATCCGCGGGTATTCATTAATGCCCCAAGGGAAAATGAATTTTTCCAGCTCTGCCCCATAATCCGGGAAGAAAAAATCGTCCCAATCATTTTTCCTGAAACGGCGACCAGTAAAACAAGCCCACAAATTCCCCAAAGTCCCTCGGAAAGCAATAAACCAATCTGGGTTCGTAAACCGGTGAATGCAAAAAAGATGGGTAGAAACAAAAGGAGACTAACATCTTCGATTTTTTGCCTTAAGGTCTCCCTGATGCGGGCATCCTGAGGGACAGTAACGCCGGCAAGAAAAGCCCCAAACAAGGCATGGATCCCAATTACCTCGGCCACAAAAGCAGAGCTGAGTAAAACAAGAATGGAAATGGCAATAAATGGCCTTCGTATCTGGCCCTGATTGGAGAAGGTGTGACTTAGGCGAAGCATCAGGGGTTTGATCACACGGAACATGAACAGCACATAGCCAGCTGCCAGCACCAATGTAAATAAAGCAGAACCTACATTTCCTGCTTTGGCTATTGCAATCACCACAGCCAGAATACACCAGGCAGAAATATCATCTGTCGCGGCACAGGTAATGGCCATGACCCCAAGTGGAGTTCGGCTTAGTCCACGTTCCTGAATAATGCGGGCGAGTACTGGAAAGGCTGTAATGCTCATACTTACACCCATGAATAGTCCAAAGGTGGTAAAGGAAACACCACCGGGAGCAAAATCTGAATAGAGGTAATATGCCAGCACCACGCCCATAAAAAACGGCACCAGAATACTGGCATGGCTCACGAAAAGAGCTGTTTGAATCCTGGGGTTGAGAATGGAAATATCAAGGTCGAGCCCGATGATAAACATGAACAAACTGAGCCCTATCGTGCTCATGGCGTGGAGATTGGGAAGACTGGAAAGCGGAAATACGGAAGACCATACTTCAGGAAAAACAGCTCCCAAAAGGCTAGGTCCTAAAAATATTCCTGCCATTATTTCCCCAACAACCGCCGGCTGCCCAACCAAACGCATAAAGTACGAAAATACCCTCGAGAGGGAAATGATAATGATGATCTGAAGTAAAGCAATGCTTAGCGGGTGAGTTAAATTTCCAAGCAGATGCTGAAGTGGGACCTTTAGAATCTCACCCGGACCCGTTACCACAAGAGCCAGGGGTTTTGTTACATGCTCCGATGTGTGGGAAATATGTTTCCAGCTATGATTTTCCAGGCTTTGACCAGAGTTGACCACAGCATATACCCCAAGCCCGAAAAGAGCCACCATCAGCAAATAAAAAATCAGACCCTTTTTCAACGACCGGGGAGGGACAGGCGCTGAGGAAGTTGGGGAAGACATATTTGGAAAATGATGCGAGGTTGAAATATTTGAATTTTAGTTGTGAAAGTACAATAAAACCCAATGGTCCAAAATATTTTTTAGTCCTGTCCGTTGGGTCTGGTTTTTCAGAATCCAATAATCCAAAAACCAACCACAGTAAAATTGAAGGTCTTCTCCTCTCCATGTATTGTAGCAGGCTAAATTTGGCATAAGGAGACGGAAAAACTTTTATTATTTTGTATTTGGAAAAGTCTGGTGTCCCTAACCACCCGGCTACAGGTGTAAGAAATTGAAAAAGCGGTATCTGAATATTGTTTTGGCGCTCATTGCTCTGGCAACCTTTTGGTTACCAGCGTGTAAACCCAAACAGATTTGTCCAGCTTACCAATCGGCTTTTTATCTGGATAAAAAAACTGCCGATATCGAATTCAGCCCTTTTGACAAAGACTCCATGCCCAAATTGGAGGAATTGGTTCGAAAAACCGATGTGCTCCTGGTCATCCGTCTGGGTAAGAAAAAGATCGATAAGCGCCTGGCAACCATTCCAATGATTACCATTTTCCCGGAACTTGCCGATTCAGCACTTGCGATGGCCGACTCTCTTGCCGCCGATAGTGCCGCTGTAGAAGAGGAAGGTGAAGGCGAATCTGAGGAAATGGGGGACAGTACTGAGGTGCCGGAAGAGGGAGTAGCCCCTGAAGAAACTGGCGAAGAAAAGGAGGAAGTACCAGCGGATGAACCACCAAAAGAAGCCTTTGAAGATGATTATCAGGCCCCATCCGAAAAAGCCCCAAAACCAAAAACTCCTCAGAAAAAAACCGATCCAAAAGATCCTGAGGTTTCAGATCCAGGTCTGAAAGCAGAATTTGAGGAATCTTTCGACGTTGCCCCAAAAGAGGACGAAGAAGCGCTGGATATGCCTTCTTTCGAAGAAGGAGCTCCTCCTCCCCCGTCTGAGAAAAAGAAAAAAGAACCGAAAAAAGGTTCCAAAAAGGCAGAACCTGCAAAGAAGGAGGAGCCTGAACCCGAACCGGAAGAGGACAAATTCTAATGCCATTTCTTCATCTTCGTCTTTTAATCAACGGGTCTCTGATTTTACTGACCTCTTTCCTTGTTCTTTCCTGCTCCGACAACCAGGCTCCGCAGGCCATCCGCCACTATGCCGGACCCATGCTCAGGTCTGAAAACCTCAATACCCTTTATATAGACTCCGGAAAAATAAAAATGCGACTCCAGGCTCCGGTCCAATTAGAATATGCCAATGGAAACCAGGAGTTTGATCGTGGCTTGTTTGTTACTTTTTACAAAAGTGATACCAGCCAGCAATCTATTCTGAAAGCAGACTTTGTCCATTTCAACAAACAACAGGATTTGTATACTGCTGAAGGAAATGTGGTGCTCGAAGACCTCGTAAAAAAGGAGCGTCTCAATACCTCAAAGCTTCACTGGAGTCGGACTGACGGACGGGTTTTTACCAATGAGCACGTTGAAATATTTACCCCAAGCCAAATCCTGAAAGGAAAGGGTTTGACAGCCAAACAAGATTTTTCATCCTACACCATTCTTGAGCCGGAAGGCCAGATTTTGCATGCCGATTCGATTGACTTTTTTTGATGTGGTGCTCTTTGCCTTCATGATTGTTGCTTTTGTGATTGGCATTCACCAGAGTCTGTATCATGGTGTTGCAGCCAGTTACTGGTTGTTCATGCTTTCTTCGCTTTGCTTCCTTTGGCTTAATAAGAGATTAAAGTCAAGACAAAAAGAAGGTGAACCTTCCAAAGAAACACCTCTCCAAAATCCCAAAACCAGGAAAAAAGGAAATAAATAGGAAACCTGTCTGCGAAAGTTGGTTCCCTGTCCCGGCGGAATGAAAATCAGAATGCAAAATCGGTTTCGTCAGGCAAAAGCAAATGACGAATTCTGATGAACAAAAAGGCAAATCCGGTTTTTTGAAGGATTCGGGGTTTCATGTCCCCGAAAAGCCAATAGTTTTGCAACACCAAAACAAAACGTCATATTTAATTTTCATGAAATCTTTTCGTATTAACCGTCTGTTCAATGCAAGGTCCGGACGTTGCTTTGATGTGGCCATTGATCATGGTTTTTTCAATGAGGCAGGATTCTTAACAGGCATTGAAAACATCCGGAAATCCATAGAAGTACTTGTAGAAGCAGCACCGGATGCAATTCAGCTTACATCTGGACAAGCCCATTATCTTCAGTCAATTCCAGGTCGACAAAAGCCATCCCTTGTCCTTAGGACAGATGTAGCCAATGTTTACGGGCAGATTCTACCCCGCACTTTGTTCTCAAGAATGATTGAAAACCCGGTGGAACAAGCATTAAGGCTGGACGCTACCTGTGTGGTGGTAAACCTTTTCCGGATCCCTGATGAACCCGAGGTCATGGACCAGTGCATTCAGAATATCCTGAAAATAAAGCCAGAATGCGACCGGTTTGGAATGCCTTTAATGATTGAACCACTGGTCTTTCAGAAAAATGAAAAAGCAGGTGGGTATATGGTTGATGGGGACCTTCAGAAAATCCTCCCATTGGTTCGCCAGGGGGTAGAATTGGGAGCCGACATCATCAAAGCTGACCCTACAGACGATGTTTCATTGTACCATAAAGTGGTAGGTATTGCAGGTTCCATTCCTGTTTTGGTACGTGGAGGAGGCAAAGCCAGCGATGAAGAAATCCTGGTCCGGACAGAAAAGCTAATCGAACAGGGCGTTGCCGGAATTGTTTATGGCCGAAACATCATTCAGCATCAAAATCCGGCTGCCATGACCCGGGCATTGATGGCCATTGTCCATGAAGGAGCCAAGGCCAGTGAAGTTCTCCCTTCACTCTCTGCCTGACAGATCATGAAGAAGATTAAATTTGGAATCATTGGAGGTGGATTGATGGGAAAAGAGGCCGCCTCCGCATTTGCAAGGTGGTTTATGCTGCAGAATTTTCCCGTTCAACCAGTTCTCACCGCAGTTGCCGACCTCGCTCCTGCCGTCCTGGAATGGTATAAACCATTACCTGGAATTGAATTATTAACTACTGATTATCAGGAATTACTTCAATCGGATATTGAAGTGGTTTATGTGGCCGTTCCGCATCACCTGCATGAAAAGATTTATACTGATGTTCTGAGGGCTGGAAAAGACCTGCTCGCTGAAAAGCCTTTCGGGATTGATCTTCCGGCAGCTGAACGCATTTTACATGTGGTCAGGGAAACAGGACGATTTGTGCGATGTTCCTCTGAATTCCCTTTTCTCCCGGGAGTTCAACGGGTTATACAAACAATACAGGAAAATAACTTCGGGCATTTGCTGGAAATAAAAGCCGGTTTCCACCACAGCTCTGATCTGGATCCCACCAAAGCCATCAACTGGAAAAGGCAAACACAGTTTTGTGGTCAGATTGGTGTGATGGGTGATTTAGGCATGCATGTGGCCCACGTACCTCTGCGATTG
>JBIPNA010000249.1:0-5537 GCA_044375665.1 Catalimonadaceae bacterium | reverse complement strand
CCGGCCTGCTCCAGGATACCCGGCCTGCCCCGATCATACCTTGAAACTCGGTCTTTTTGAAGATTTGCAGGCGGAGTCTGCTATAGGTACATACCTTACCGAGAGCCTGGCTATGTATCCTGCTTCATCTGTTTCAGGCTTTTATTTTGCGCATCCGGAATCCAGATATTTCGGATTGGGGAAAATTAACCGCGATCAGGTAGAAGATTATGCCAGGAAAAAAGGGATTGAAGTTCCGGATGCGGAAAGATGGCTTCGCCCGAGTCTGGCTTATTGAACCTGGATAATGCGCTTCAGGTAGCATGCGGACTTATCGTCCGGAATGAAACGTTGCTGGCTGTCCAGAGAAACGTTGGTATGCAGCTGCCCCTGAAGTGGGAGTTTCCTGGTGGAAAACTGGAACCCGGAGAAAGCCTTGAATCCTGTCTGCTGCGGGAATTGAGGGAAGAACTGTGCCTGGATGTCCGGATTCTAAAGGCTTTTCCACCTTTTATCTCCCAATTATCCGGAGACAGGCCCCTGGTATTGAATCCCTTTCTTTGCGATTGCGGGCGTCAGGAACCTGTTCTGATGGAACATGCTGCATTCAAATGGGTTTCCCGGGAGAACGCCCTTTCTTTGGATTGGGCTCCGGCAGATATTCCGGTTTTGTTGTATTGGATGGGAAAGTAAAAGGAATTTGGTGGTTCGAATACCTTAGAGAGATCGGTTTAGCTATTTGTTTGATTTCCTTATTCTTATCAAACTTTTATGATGGGGTCATTTTGGCAATTTTTTAGTCATCGTGGGTTCATCCTGACTTAACAACATATGGTGAAATTCATCCCTGAATCTATGGAACACTTTTACTTATTTGACGATGAAACCGGTTATATATTTCGCCCTTTGGCTTCGGGAACTCGTCGGGTTCCTCGTTGGTTTTTGGATTGACCATTTGATTCCTGCGAAGCTTGTTGAGTTTATCAGTTCTTCGTTGGTCGCAGTATTTACCCTTTTAATGGTATTGCCCGGTGTTTTATCCTGGCGAAAAAAAGTAAAAGCAGCACAAAGTTCAACCCCGCCCAAAAAAGTAGAACCGGATCTTGAAACTGGCCGACCTTTGCCCTTGCCTGTTCGTCCGGAACCTACTAAAAGAAAATACTCCCCAATAAGATATTGGATTCATGAGAAGGTTTTTTGCGGCATTGGAAGGCCGAATGAGCATTCTCTTGTTTATTTAATTTGTGATGATGTAAAGGGATGGGTGCTTGAGGGCTGGCATTTCGACAGCGAATTGAACTTTGTGCGAAGATTCTTTTCCGATGAAATAACCGTTCGAAAAGGGGAAAAAGGATTTTTGTATTTGTTCCATACGCACCTGGTGGCGGATGCGGAAGACTTTTCAGGAAACGGTTATGTTGAACTGACCAAAAATTCAAAAGGCCGCTTTATTTCAGCCAAAGGGAATTTTTGTGATCCTTTGAGGAAAGGTCAGACCCATTTTTTTGACTGGACTTTTTTAAAGAAATCAGATATAAAAATTGTTCAGTCATGGGATTTGGTGGATTCCGAATTGGCGCAGATTATCCTGCACTCCCTTGTGCATCAACCGAAAATCTCGTCCAATAGGCTAAAATCCGGGCGTTAGTTTTGGCTAAGCGGTTAGGTGCATACTAATTAAAGGACCAACCTCATGCCCTTGTTCTAACCAAACAAGAAAAGGGGCCGCAAAGCGATCCCCCTTCTTTTCAACCCCCTTCCCTTTACAAATCAATAGGGGTTGATTTCTTTTTGAATTCAGAACAATGAGGGATTCCTGATTCCCGGCTTTTGTCCCAACGAACCCATCGGATTGCGCCCTGCTTCAAATCAATTTTTTTATTTGGCCCTGTCGTTGTGCTTTGTCTGGCTATCTGGCAAGGTGAAGGTTTCCCTGTAAACTGCGGAAGTATCGCCAGCTGAATGCCTAAAACATTCAATATCAATATTCTGATTTTAAGATTGGTCGGCATGTAACTCAGAATTTTATCGTTTCAAGCTCTTCCCACAAGACAAAATCTGGTCGTCCACTTTCCGGAAAAACAAGCAAGCCATGGTTTTTTGGCCCCACATCCTGGCTTCCTTTTAACACCAGTTTCTCACCATTTTTTAAAACCACTTCTGCGGATTTTGTGCTGATGGGGGTAATCGATCTGATGGTTGAAAATGGAATATCATACTCCAGTTCATCTGATTCTCCCTGGAGATGTTCAAAGTCAAATGATTCATCCAAATCGAAGACCAGTTTTCCGGAAAAGGATTTCTCTTTGGTTTTTACGGTTGCTTTCAGAGGTTCCTGTACGGCAAAGTTCTGATATGGAGGAATAAATCCAGAAGGGATAGATTCCAACCTGAGCTTTGAAAATTCCCTCCAGGGAACAGTCACTGCAACCCCATTGGCCAATGTCACGGTGATCCCCCGGTTTGAACCGTTTACATCATTTGAACCTTGAATTTCAAGCTCTCGGCCTGACTTTAGTTTAACCAGCGATTTCCCTGTCTTTTTCTCAATGGATGCTATTTTCTCAAAATCAACGGCAACTTTTCCATCCTCTGTGTAACCGTCGAGCTTGTCTGAGCCAAGTCTTTCCTCCTTATCCCAGGCAATCAATCCGGTGAATTTTGCTTCCCTTGTTTCTACCGTGCCGTAAAGCGGTTGGCCTAATCCTGAAGGGATTTTACCGGGATTCTTTTGGAATTCTATTTTTGCAATCCGGTTCCACTTGATTTCCAGCGCCCCGATTTCTTTGTCGAACAATTGAATTTCTTCTCCAATATCGTTGAATCCAGAGCCATTCAGGTCCAGCTCAGCACCGTTTTGCATGGTTATTTCAACCTGATTGCCTTTCCGGGTTTTTATTTTTTTGATATCCCCAAACCGACAGGAAAATTGATGGGTATAATCGTTTGAAAATCCGCAGGCGGCATGGGAGTGGAAACCCAGAAACCGCATGGTGGATACTGTTGGGCCATCTACATAACCGGACAAAGTGTTGGAGTGGAGTTTTTCCTTTTGCTCAGCGCTAAGGTATCGCAGGTTGGGATTTTCTGTTTTCGACGCATTGAAAATATCGGTCCAGAAAACTTCTTCTTTACCCCAACGGATGGTCCCTTCAAAGGACTCGTTATCGTAAGTGGTAATGGTACCATACAGGAGGCCTTCGGATTGGCCAAAAGCAGGTTGGAAAGTCGTTGATGCGGCGGTTAAGAGAGCGATGAAGATGAGGTTTTTCATGGTTCAAATTCTAATTGTGATGCGAAAGTGAACCATCGCTTCCCCTGTTTCAACCTTGCCAACACCCAGTCAGGTCATTTCCGGCTGAAACGGGATATGGAAGGTCTAAAATGGTTTATTGCTCAAGCCAGCTTTTAAACTCCGGGCTTCGTTCAGAACTTACCACAATTTCTTCATGGCAATCCGGCTGAAGTTTAAGTTTGATTCTCCCTTTGAAGTAGGGATGCATTTCGGCAATTGCTGTGAACTTGACAATAAACTGCCGGTTGATCCGGAAGAAACTTTTAGGTTCTAAAAGTCCTTCTATTTCATTTAACGGGGTGTCGATCGGGAATTTCCGACCATCTTCCGAAACAATAAAGGTCAGCTTGCTTTCACTGTAAAAATAGGCAATCTGCTCTATGGGAATGGCCATTATCCTTTGGCCCAGCCTGACCATAAATCTGGATTTATATTGGGTTTCCTTTCCCTTCAGGGCATGCAAAAGTGCCTGCATCTGGTTGCCGTTTTCCCATTCTTTTGACTGGCCAGGCATTTCCCTTTCCCTGAACTTCCTTATTGCCTGTTCAAGCTTCTCTTTTGAAATGGGTTTGAGCAAGTAGTCTATGCTATGCACTTCAAATGCCCGGATGGCGTACTGGTCGTAAGCCGTGGTAAATATTACAGGGCAGCGTACCTCTACTGCCTGAAAAAGGTCGAAACAAAGGCCATCCAGCAAATGAATATCTGAAAGCAAAAGATCTGGTTGCGCATGGTCCCCAAACCAGGTAATTGCTGCCTCAACCGATCTGAGTTTTCCTACAACGCGGATTTCAGGATCCAACTTTTTAAGGGTTTTTTCCAGATTTTCTGCTGCCGGCAGTTCATCTTCAAGAATCAGGATGTTCATATTTATTTGGATAAAATCGGAAGGCGGATCGCAAAATTATCAGGCCTTGTAAACACCCGAACTGGCTCGGGATGAAAGTAGGCATACCGTTTTCTGATGTTGTCGATGCCAGTTCCGGATGATTCGGTGGCAGGAATGGGTTTCGGATGAAGCGAATTTGACACAATAATTTCAGAATCTGTTCCGTATATCTTGATTTCTAATGGTTTAGTTTCGGAAATCCGGTTGTGTTTCATTGCATTTTCAAGCAACATTTGCAGTGTTAAAGGCGGAATCCATGATTTCAATTGTGGCTCTTCAAGCACAATTTCCAGTCGGATGCAATCGCCAAAACGGGTTTCCAGCAGGAAAAAATATTTTTCCAGGAAGTGAATTTCCTTCGAAACAGGAATCAGGTCTTCATTCCTGGATTGAAGAATCATTCTGTATACCTCCGAAAATGTCTGAAGGAATTCTCTTGATTTCTCCGGGTCATTTTCAATAAGGGACGAAAGGATATTTAAATTGTTGAATAAAAAGTGCGGATCCAGGTGGCTTTTCAGGGACTGAAGCCGGGAATGCATGGTCTCTTTTTGAAATTTTTCGGATTCTAAAGCGGACAGACGCCATCTACGTAAAAACTGTAATCCGAAATACAAAGAAAAAGATGGAATGAAAATAATGGCCCCATACACATTGGTGATGATCAGCTGAGAAATGGTGGGCGGGTCCTCGGTCAGGGTCAGTTTTAAAACAGCATAAATGCCATTGGCAGCCAAAAGAGAATAAATGATTCCGACAATCAGATGGGTGAAAAAACGGGCATTTCCATATTGTTTCCAGGACAAATACCTGTCGAACCATTGGGTAATGAACCTGTTCCCAAACCAAAGCAAGAGGAACACCAGGACAATCCAGATCAGGGTAAATATCAGCATGTCAATGGCGCAGTTTCTTTTGAACCGGCATTAATGGAACACAATCTGATCAATTTTTTTCCTGGGAATGTGGACCGGATCTTTTTTTCCTTTCTGGAAAACCAAAACACCACCATTGTTCCATGCCACATCGTGTGTACCCCCCAGTAGGAGCGAAGCCCCGGATTTCAATTCCACTACAGAATAATCCTGATTACGGGGACGAATGCTTTGAATAAACCGAAATGGAATGGTGTACTTAACACCATTGTCCAGGCCTTCAAGGGTCTCCAGGCTCAAAGTTTCATCGAAATCATAAACAAGGGTTCCTTCAATTTCTTTTTCATCGAGTGTGAATACTTTCCCGGTTAAAGGTTTGGGTGTATTGAAGTCATTCCAGGAGACCGGATCCGGTGGTGTACTTTGGGTGAATTTCTTAAACTGGGACCATGGAAACTCCACAGAACCCTGACCAGGAATTAAGACTGCCAGGCCACGG
>JBIPNA010000248.1:0-5540 GCA_044375665.1 Catalimonadaceae bacterium | reverse complement strand
CGGGGTTGTTTCCAAATATGTACCCTATTACCGGATCACAAGAGAAATCCTGGAGAAGCTTGCAGTAAGTCCTGTTGCCCAGTTTCGGGTCAGTTTTGACAATGTCATTGAGGGAACGCCGAAAAAGCCGGAATCCGAAGGCATCATGAAAGCAGCTTCCTGCCTGCTGAAAGATTAAATCAGGAAAAAAGGCAGGGCCTTTAATTGGAGACAATTTACCGAAACAATAGCCTTTTTCTCTTTCTGGTAAATGAATTTGTCCGGATATCACCGGAGTTTTTTGCTTGCTTACTCCTCCGGGAACCCTTTCCAAAAAAGACCTATAGGTTTTCGAAGATAAATTTAGATCCGAACTTCGCTCAAGCGTAATGCCTTTGGTATACTTGCGCAACCTTCCGGATAAACAGAAGGAATTTTTAACCAACAACCATCATGTCATTAACCATCGTCAAAGGAGACAAGGAGTTTTTTCCTTTTGTCCAGAAAGTGCAGTTTGAAGGGAAAGAATCCAATAATCCCTTCGCTTTCAAGTATTACAACGAAAACCAAATCGTGGCCGGAAAAACCATGAAAGAACACTTCCGTTTTGCTGTAGCCTATTGGCATACCTTATGCAATACAGGAGGCGATCCTTTCGGACCTGGCACCAAGCTTTTCCCATGGGCAGGATCTTCCGATCCCATGCAGGAAGCCAGAACCAAAATGGATGCTGCTTTTGAGTTCATTACCAAAATGGGCATTCCCTACTACTGTTTCCACGATTACGATATTGCTCCCGAGGCAGAAACTCTGGGTCAGTCCGAAAAAAACCTGATGGCCATGGTGGAATACGCCAAACAAAAGCAGGCGGCTTCCGGCGTAAAACTGCTTTGGGGAACCGCCAATCTGTTCAGCAATCCCAAATTTATGAACGGGGCTTCTACAAATCCTGATTTTCAGGTGGTTGCCCATGCAGGGGCCCAGGTTAAAATGGCTCTGGATGCCACCATTGCATTGAATGGCGAAAATTATGTTTTCTGGGGTGGGAGAGAAGGGTATATGTCCCTGGTAAACACCAATATGAAGCGGGAATTAGAACACATGGCACGCTTCCTTTCCATGGCCAGAGACTATGCCCGGAGCCAGGGTTTTAAAGGTACGTTCTTTATTGAACCCAAGCCGATGGAGCCATCCAAGCATCAGTATGATTTCGATTGTGCCACGGTAGTTGGTTTTCTGCGTCAAAATGGACTGGACAAAGATTTTAAAATCAATGTGGAGGTCAATCACGCTACCCTGGCGTCACATACCTTTACCCATGAGCTCCAGGTAGCTGCCGATGCCAACATGCTTGGAAGTATCGATGCCAATCGGGGAGACGAACAAAATGGCTGGGACACCGACCAGTTCCCCAACAACCTTTATGAGATTACCGAAGCCATGCTGGTCATCCTTCAATCTGGTGGATTGCAGGGCGGAGGTGTGAATTTCGATGCCAAAACCCGGCGCAACAGCACCGACCTTGAAGATATTTTCTATGCCCACATCGGCGGAATGGACGTTTTTGCCCGTTCCCTGTTGGTTGCAGATGCCCTGTTGACCAAATCGGACTATGTAAAAATGAGGACGGAGCGCTATGCTTCATTCGACAGTGGAAAGGGCAAAGAATTTGAAAACGGAGCAATGAAACTGGAAGATCTCTACGGAATTGCACATGCTTCCGGAGCGCCAAAGCAGATATCGGGCCGCCAGGAATGGTTCGAAAATCTGATCAACCAGTACATCTGACAGCGGATCGGACAGACCAATTCCCATTTTTTGAAAAGGCGTTGACTTTAAGTTCAGCGCCTTTTTTTTGGATGGAATTTCCCTTCTTGCCAGTCAAAACCTTAATCTATGGATCCATTTCTTCAGGCAGCCATCGAAGAAGCCCGCAAAGGGTTGTCGGAGGGCGGCATTCCTATTGGTTCGGTTCTTATAAAAGACGGACAGATTGTAGGCCGCGGTCACAACCAGCGGGTTCAGAAAAACGATCCCATGACCCATGCTGAAACCGATTGTCTGCGGAATGCAGGCCGGATTGGTTCGTACAAAGGGACCACCTTGTATTCAACGCTCATGCCTTGCTACATGTGCGCCGGAACCGTGGTTCAGTTTGGCATAAAAAGGGTAGTGGTTGGCGAATCGAAGACCTTTCCTGGCGCACCTGAGTTTATGCGG
This sequence comes from Catalimonadaceae bacterium, assembly GCA_044375665.1. Classification (GTDB taxonomy): domain Bacteria; phylum Bacteroidota; class Bacteroidia; order Cytophagales; family Flexibacteraceae; genus CAMDMI01. The sequence goes on along the minus strand of JBIPNA010000248.1, from coordinate 3,341 downwards.
CAGCATGGAGTAGAAGTTATTGATCTTCAGGATCCGGAGTGTATTTCGATGATGGAAAAGTTTATTTCCGAAAAGCCGGCTTTATGGAATGAAGACATCGGCGTGGATTAAAATTCCTTTAGCTGGTAAAGTCAATTTCGAGCGTATCTGAATTCAGGTTCTATGGCATCCGGACAGATTTGGGGCTTCCGGCTCCTGTCGTCGCCGGCCGGGCTGTCCAGGGCTTCGCTGGCGCTTCGGCCCCCCGCCAGGGCGGTTGGCTAAACCCTTCCCATCCCTAAGCCGGGCCATCCTATTTTTCGAGGAAAGCCCTCCTTGCTGCTTTGGACCGGTATTACCAGGTCTTGGTCAAACCGGCTCCGAAAAGCACCTGCCTCGTCTGGTGCGCCACCGAAATGGGCAGCAACTGGCGTACCCCCGACCGAAACTGAAGCTGAAAGCCCAGGCTTAAGCCATTCTTCAATGGAATGCCCAATCTGAAATCGGGGATCCCGGTGGCGTTTCGGAAGTCCCATTCCGGATCAAATGCCCCCTGGCCCAATCTGTTTCGCATTCTAACAGGTACCCAAATGACCCTGAATTGGAAGGGAAGCCTTTGCGGGCTCCAGGATACATCAAAAACAAGATCCTGAATCGCCTCCCATTGGGTAATTTTTTCCGTGCGATCGGAAACCAGGGCCTGAGCAGATATTTCGGTGCTGTCGGCGTTGAAAAAAAACCGTGTTCCCGAATTTACACCAGAAGACAGCTGCACCCTGGCTTGTTGCCGGATCCATGTAGAACGGATCCCTCCTCCAACCTGCACCGTTGGCAGCAATGGAATCCGAAGGCCCGCCTGCACAATTGCCACCAAAGGTATGGACACTGTTCCGGCCGAAAATGAAGCCGTTTCGTTCCGGTTGTCAGCCTTGTAGTTTTGAGGTATTGAACCTTGGAGTTGAATTTGCTGGGATAAGCTCCCACCGAAAACGCCGATTTCTTTCCAGATTTTTCGGGCGGTGGTTTTGGTAGTGGGGCAGGATAAGGGGAAGTGAGTTGTATCCACCGGTCTGGTTTTCAGGGCAGTCAATGTGTCGGATACTCCAGGCAATGCAAAAACAACCTGCCTGGTCTGAAGGGGTGTGGCATCGAATTTTTGCAACTGATTTTTGCCGGAGTTGTCCCGATCCGAAGCCGGATGACCGGCTTCATGGGCCAGAGGCAACCCCTGACTTTTTTCGTCCGCGAATTCCGATGGGCTCCTTCCTGTTACAGGTTTTGAAGCAATGAGTTCGGGCGACATCGCTTCGGTGGTGGAATTGTCTTTCGTTTCTTCCAAATCACTTTCATTTCCAACAGGGGCATTCATTTGGTAATGAACTTTCTTTTTTGGCCTCCGGAATCTCTTTATGAGGGCTTGTCCGGAACCTGATGCATTTCCACTTTGGGCAATTGCAGCCAAAGTTGGGGGAGGGGCTGGGTGTTCAGGTAAAATTCGTCCTTCCGGAGCCGCGGTTTTTGGCCCGGGCGGATCTTTTTCGGGGTTCGATTCCGGAGCGGCGGCATGGCTACCTGGCATTGGGTTGGATCTTTTTTCAGTTGGAATTGATTTTTCTGAACCCTGCTCAGCCGAAACAACCGATTCGTGATTTTCATGCTGGCCAATCGGTTTTTGAGCGTTGGAAAGGAGGGACGGTGGTTTCAACATCCACAGGGCGGTCCCTGTTCCGATGAGCATCAGGCAGGAAACCCACCAGAAAAAGAAGATGCGTCTCTTTTTCTTGCGTAAGCGTTTTTCAATTCCAACCCATGCCTGGTCGGAAATGGGCTCTTCATGATCCATCAATTTGGATCGAAGTGCGCCTGGCTTAGGTTCATGTGCATTTTCCATGGAAATTGTGTTTAGTTGTTGAGTGGGTGAAGTAGTTTTCGTTGCAGCAATTGCCTCGCCCGGGTAAGCTGGGCACGCGAAGCACTTTCGGTGATTTCAAGCATTAAAGCAATTTCGGTGTGTGGGAAGCCCTCAATGGCAAAAAGGTTAAAAATGACCCTTGCCCCTTCCGGAAGTTCCCCAATCAATTTCAGTAAATCTTCTGTTTGCAGGTTTTGAAGGCCATCTTCCACAGCGCCAGGTTCTTTTTCCAGTATTTCATCCGAAACCTGAAATACCCGGCGATTTTTCCGCCAGTTGCTCAGGCATAGGTTGACAAAAACAGAACGCATCCATGCTTCTACCGACGTCCCATTGAATTGATCTATCCGTTCAAAAACCTTTACAAAGCCATCCTGAAGCATGTCTTCTGCATCCATCCGGCTTGCGGTATATCGTCGGCATACGCCCATCATTTTTCCGGCATATCGGTCAAAGAATTCCCTTTGCAAAAGACTATCCTGCTTTTTGCATCCTTCCACCAGTTCGGCTTCGGTTTTCTTAGGGAGATTCAAGTCGGGTAGATGTTTTTATTTCATGGGCTAAAATCTGATTCGGACCCAGGCTTTCGTTACCCGACCCGATGTGTTGTTTTTGAAGTAGTAGTAAAATCCATCCTCCGGAATTCCACTTTGTGTACGCTGATACCTGTAATACTGACTTCCACCTACTAGCGTATCGGTAAGAATTCCTGCACGGGTGTTCATGACTTTGTAGTTTCCATAGTCGAACAGGGTGTCCGTTCGGGTCAGGTGGTTGCCTAAAGTACCCCCGCAAGAGCGGTCATTTGCGGTGAGGGCAGTTTCGGGCCAGAGGGCGGCTCCTCCAGGCAAAAAGAAGTCGTCGTCCCGGGCCCAGGCCTCACAGGTGTCGCCAAGAACAAGGGCGATTGTTCCTTTTACGCACCGGCCAGATTGGGTTTGTCCGGTGTAGCGGATGGTGTCCCAGGCCCAGCTTTGCTCCGGAAAGCCGCCGGAGCCTGTGTACGTAAGGGAAGAGTCTCCTGTTGAAACAACAGTATAGAAATTGGCTTTCAGACTTTGAAGGGTTCCGGTTTGTGGAAAGAGCCCTTTAATGGTAATGCTCCCCAGGAAAGGAAGGTAATACTTGCGAAGGGGCATTAGGATGCAGGAAGTGTCCGGAGGGGGGAGGATGGTGTCGTTTGCTTTCCAGAAGCGGTTTTTAATTTTTATTTCCCCCTCCCTGCAAACCCCGTTTTTACAAAGGGTATATCGGGTGCTGTCGGCTTTCCAGTTGGAGTTTTGCATTTGTATTTCCACTGCTTTTCCATCCTCCACGATTTGAATGTTTCCAAATTGAAGGGGTGTGAACTTCAATGTAAAATTTCCGCCTTCTGCAATTGAATCAAACCGGATGCTCCCTTTTGGTTCCAGGGAATCCAAAAACAGCTCAAATTGGGGGAGTGGTCCAG
>JBIPNA010000246.1:0-5554 GCA_044375665.1 Catalimonadaceae bacterium | reverse complement strand
CTCTCCATGAATCCGGACTATGAAGTCACCATATTCTCAACTGCCAAAGAAGGATTGGGTGCATTGTACAAAAAACCAGATGTAGTATGCATTGATTATTCCCTGCCCGACATGACCGGGGAACAGCTGCTTCAGAAAATCAAAGCTGAGAACAACAGCATTCCTGTGGTGGTCATCAGTGGGCAGGAAGAAATATCCATCGCTGTAAACCTTTTAAAAGCAGGCGCCAGAGATTATATCATCAAAGACGAAAACACCAAAGACCTGCTTTGGAATGCCATTCTCAAAATCAGAGAAAACGCTGGCCTGAAGAAGGAGGTGGAAGTTTTAAAGGAAAAACGGGAACAAAAATTCAGTTTCGAAAAAACCATCATTGGCCAGAGTCCTGCGCTGAAAAAGATTTTTACCCTGGTGGAAAAGGCGACTCAATCCAACATCAATGTTTCAATCATGGGAGAAACCGGAACCGGAAAGGAACTGATAGCCAAAGCCATACACTTTAATTCTGATAGAAGGAAAAAACCTTTTGTGGCGGTCAACATGGCAGCCATTCCAAAAGATTTAGTAGAAAGTGAGCTATTTGGTTATGAAAAGGGGGCTTTTACCGGTGCAGTTGAACAAAAAATAGGAAAGTTTGAAGAGGCCCAGGGCGGTACATTGTTTCTGGATGAGATAGCCGAAATGGACCTGAACATGCAAAGCAAAATTCTCCGGGTATTACATGAAAGAGAAGTGGTTAAATTAGGTGGAAATCAGACAGCGAAGCTTGACATTCGAATTCTTTCTGCCACAAACAAAAACCTGGAAAAGGAAGTAAAAAAGGGAACCTTCCGGGAAGATTTGTACTACCGCCTCATTGGTTTGCCCATCCACATTCCACCTTTGCGATTGAGAGGAAATGACATTTTGATTCTGGCCCGGCATTTTGTGGACGAGTTTTGTAAGGACAATAAAATAAAACCTTTAAGCTTTTCAGCATCCGCCATAGACAAACTTCTGGCTTACAATTTTCCGGGAAACATTCGGGAACTCAAAGCAATCATGGACCTTGCAGCAGTGTTAAGCGATGGAAAAGAAATCACAGAAAGCGACATCACCTTCACTTCTGTAAGAGGAGATGACCAGTTTATTACCCAGGAAAAATCGCTCAGGGCATTTAATTGTGACATTATTAACTTCTTTCTGAAGAAATACAACAACGATGTGGTTGAGGTGGCCCACCGTTTGGATATTGGCAAAAGCACCATCTACAATATGATCAAAAACAAGGAAATAACACTCGAGAACTGATATGTACGGCATTGTAAATAAGGCAATTGAAGACCTGGTCACCGAAACCTTTGGTGAAGACAAATGGGAAATCATCAAAGAAAAAAGCGGGGTGGATGTGGACTATTTTATAAGCATCGAACCTTATGACGACGACATAACCTACAAATTGGCGGGTGCAATTTCTGCTGAAATGGCTATGCCCATTACCGACGTACTTATGGCATTTGGGGAATGGTGGGTTTTGAAAACAGCCAAACAAAAATATGGCACCATGTTGGAAGCAGGTGGCTCAAACTTGAGGGAGTTTTTGGTGAATCTGCCTGTTTTTCATAACCGGGTAATGATGATTTACCCGAAACTAACGCATCCTGAGTTTACCATAAGCCATTCAGAGGGAAACAGCCTTTGGGTTCATTATCGCTCGAAACGACATGGTCTTCAGGAATTTGTACGTGGAATTTTATCTGGCCTTGGTAAAATGTACGAGACTCCAATCGAAATAGAACTGCTTCAAAGCCGTGACGAAGGTTCAGACCATGAAATATTTAAAGTGAGTTGGTAATAACATGCATCAGCGAGGATTTAAGTTTAGTCCGGAGGAATTCAATTCTCTTTTTCCCTTCTATCTGCTGTTTAACCATGAGCTTACTATACTTTCTGTTGGTAAATCCCTGGAAAAATTAGTTCCAGACTTGCCAGGAAAGCAAGTTGTAGATTGGATTTCCATACAAAGGCCATCGATTTTACAACCTGAATTTGAGTCTCTGAAAAAATTGACCGACCAATTGTTGGTTTGGCAATGCGGCACAGACGATAAAATTACCTATTTCCGTGGTCAACTAAAATGGTTTGAAGCCGAAAGTCAATTTCTCCTACTCGGTTCTCCATGGTTTGAATCGGTGGATCAATTGGTGGATAGGCAGTTGTCCATCCGTGATTTCGCCTTTCATGACCCATTGATTGATTTGCTGCATGTCCTTAAAAATCAGGAAATTAATGCCAATGAACTAAAGGAGCTTTTACAAAAAATCAACAAACAAAAAAACGAACTAAAGGTGGCCGCCAAAGCCGTTCAGGATATGTCGCTGTTTCCGATGCAGAACCCAGACCCTCTCATCAGGCTGGATGAATCGGGCAATATTCTGTTGATGAATCCTGCGGCTAAAACACTTCAGCTAGTTAATTATCAGGGAATTTTGTATTCATTTCAGGATTTCTGGAAAATGATTTGTCCTCAAATCGACAAAGAATCTGATCGATGGCTGGTGGAAGCCGTGGTGAATAACAGGACCTATTCATTTGTATGCAAATATCTCTCTGAGCCTAAATTCTTCAATATTTATGGCCGGAACATCACAGCAGAAAAGGCAGGTCAGGAAGAGATTAAAAGACTCTCACTTGTAGCAAGTTCCAATGAAAATGGCGTTTTGTTCATAGAGCCGGATGGTAAAATCAAATGGTCAAACCAAGGGTTTTGCAAGCTAAGTGGTTACACCAAAGATGAAATTCAAGGTAAAACACCCATTGATTTGCTTTGGGGACCATTAACAGATAAGGCGAGCCTGAAAGAAATGCTGGAGGCCTTTGCAGCAGGAAAAAACTTTCTGGTCGAACTAATCCATTACAAAAAAGATGGAACTACATTTTGGGGTCGTTCTAAAGGTCAGGCTGTATATAATGAGCCTGGGAGTCTGATTCAATATTTCGCCATTATCGAGGATATATCGCAGGAAAAAGAACAGGAAGAACAACTTCGGATTCTCTCACTCATTGCAGAAGAAAACCTAAACAGCGTCATGATAGCCGATGCCGATGGTCGGATTACCTGGGTAAACAAAGGGTTCACAAAAATGACAGGTTTCCTGTTGGAAGAGGTCATTGGAAAAAGGCCGGGGCACTTTCTTCAGGGTCCGGAAACGGACCCCAAAACCGTTCAATATCTATCAGCACAGATTAAGGCCGGAGCCCCATTTCTCTGCGAAATTCTGAATTACAATAAATCAGGACAACCTTATTGGCTTCGGATTCAAGGTCAGGCCATTCGTAATAAGAAAGGGGTGGTTACTGGTTTTTTTGCTCTTGAAGAAGATATCTCGAATGAAAGAGCCATTAATGATGCGCTGCGATTCAAAGAAGAAAAATACCGTAATATTCTGGCTAATATGCATTTAGGTATTGTTGAAGTTGACCTGGAAGAAAAAATATTGTATGTCAACCAGCGTTTTTGTGAAATATCTGGCTATGATGAGATAGAACTTATCGGTCAAAATGCAAGAACATTGTTCATGACAAGAGAGAATGGTAGAATAATGCAGGAAAAGTTGAGCCTGCGAAAAAAAGGGAAGGCTGATGCATATGAGATTATGGTTAAAAATAAAAGTGGAGAAACCCGCTGGTGGCTGATCTCCGGGGCGCCGAGATATGACGATAAAGGGGAATTGGTTGGCTCTATTGGAATACACCTGGACATAACAGAACAAAAGACATTGCAGGATGAATTGTTGGAAGCCAGGGAACTGGCAGAAGCTTCTTCTAAAGCAAAAGAGATTTTTCTAGCCAATATGAGCCACGAGATCCGGACGCCCATGCACGCCATTTCGGGAATGGCCGAATTACTGTCAAAAACAAAACTGATTGAAAGACAACGATTTTACTTAGGAGTAATTCAATCGGCTTCAGAAAACATGCTCGTCATTCTGAACGATATTCTGGATATGTCAAAACTGGAAGCAAATAAACTCACCCTCGAACAAATAGGATTTGATATAAAACTCGTTTTAGAAAAAGCCATAGCGGTTATGCAACACAGGGCAGAGGAAAAAAGCCTGGTCCTGAGGTTGGAAAAAATTGACGCTGGTATATCCACAATATTAATTGGTGACCCCTTTCGGTTGAACCAAATCCTTTTTAACCTGATAAGCAATGCTATTAAGTTTACTGAAAGAGGTCAGATTTTATTGGAATGCCAACTCCAGGAACAAAATGAAAACCGCCAGACTTTGGTTTTAAAAGTGACCGATACAGGAATTGGAATGGACCAGGAGTTCCTGGAACAGCTTTTTGATAAATTCACCCAGGAACACCAATCTACGTCGAGAAATTTTGGTGGTACCGGCCTTGGAATGAATATAACCAAAGAGCTGGTTGAACTAATGGATGGACAAATTGAGGTTGAAAGTCAAAAAGGAAAAGGATCAGTTTTTACCCTCAGCATTCCATTTAAAATCGGCCAGCACATGGACCTTCCAGATTTGAAAAAAGAAGTTATCAATCCTGACATTTTCAAAGGTTTGAAAATTCTATTGGTGGACGATAACGATATGAACCGCCTGGTTGCCAATACCATGCTTGAAAATCTTGGTGCAAAATGTGTAGAAGCGGTGAATGGTAAAGAGGCAGTGGAATATATGGAAACCAACCATGCTGACCTTATTTTGATGGATATTCAAATGCCGGTAATGGACGGATTGCAAGCTACAGGAATTATAAAAAAGATGAAACATTCACCTCCAATTATTGCGCTCACAGCTAATGCCTTGAAGTCTGACAATGAAAAATACCTCAAAGCAGGTATGGTCGATTCTTTGCCCAAACCATTCAGCGAGGATGAATTTATAAATCTTATTTCAAGAGTTATAACTAAAAGCAGAGGACAAAAAGTTGCCAATACTCTTTCAATTCAAATCTCTGAAATTCCATTGTTTGATTTAAGGAATCTGGTAAAAATTAGCAATGGTAACCAAAGTCTTATCCGCAAAATGCTGTTACTTTTTCTGGAACAAACTCCAGGCATGCTCCAGCAAATGGAAAAAGCCCTGAAGGAAAAGAACCTTCAGGCTATTTCTGAATTGGCACACAAAATGAAGCCCAGTCTGGACAATCTGGGCATAATTTCACTAAAAGAGGTGGTTCGGAAACTGGAAAAGGCAAAGGATGAAAATTTGGGTTTAGAGGAGGTCAAGGCATTGCAAATCAACTTGACATACACATTAAATTTGGCTTTTGAGAAGTTGCAAATTGAAATGGAAAAAACCTGATTGCCAGATAAACATTGGCTTTCCTGAAAGAAATTTTGGTTTAAAGAGGAAAGAACCGTTTTCGTTCTTGGCCTGAAAACCAGCCACTACTATCCATAAATCAACACACCGTAAACCGGGCATGCTTTGTAGTTTTCCCGTTTTCCGCATCAAAATTTTTATCAGTCATAACATGCTATATATTAGGCTGATATAAATCTGATTTTTCGATTTGGGTTACTGCATGCTTGGGCGAATTTTGTTTT
>JBIPNA010000245.1:0-5558 GCA_044375665.1 Catalimonadaceae bacterium | reverse complement strand
GATGCCTGGAATATTCCCTTCAACCCCTTTCAATTGCGTCTCTGTAAATCCTGTGAGCAGCGTATCCGGCAAACAAGGCATTGTTTTTTCCATAAAGTAAAACACTTTTCCCCATTTGATCATTTCACCCATCATGGAATTATCCAGGATGTCTATCTGACAATATCGGTCGCCTATAACCATACCTATTTCTGACACCAGGAATCTCTTTTTCAACCTTCGGAGAATGTAGTTGGGGATTTGAGGAGGCCTGTACCTTGACGAATCGCTGAGAAAATAATCCAGCCCTATCACAAGAACAGAATCTTTCACTTCGAGATCGCTGCCAAAACCACTAACCATGGTGTACACTTTTGGCGCATGAAAATCAGGGTAGTAAAAGCGGATGTGGTCAAAAAGATCCTTGAGATCCCTCTTAAACCAGGCCAGGTCGGGATATTCCTTTTTCACATCTGCCAGTAAGGTATCGATGTGGGGATCTGTTTTCAGGCGATAAATGTCCTGAATCAGGATACTGTCGTGGGGAAGTTTAGACCACTGAAGAAATTTTTCAGAAAATAACGGGTGCCTTTCCAGAAACAGACGGGTGGAATGTGTGTCTTTCAGGGCCTGAATGGAGTCTTCAAGCCGCACCAATTCAAAATCGACTGCCGATGGCAGGGTACCTTCATCTTCCCGGCAACCCTTTTTTCCACATCCGGAAATCCATCCAATCAAACAAAGGCTTATTATTGTGGCGGTAAGCTTCACCGCTTTTTGCAACAGTTTCATTTTCAAGTTCGACCGGCAATTTTCCTTTTATAAACCATGAAAAACAAGCCATTTCTTATTGTACTCTTACTCCTTATTTCAGGTTCGCTGATAGCGCAGGATTCCAAATTCCGACTTGGGATTCGGTTTGCACCAGGCCTTTCATCCAATAGAGTTACAGATGTGGATGAAAAAGACCTTCTTAGCTTTGACAACAACAAATCAGGGATCCGATTCTCAGCTGGTTTAACAGGAGATTTTTATTTCGGAAAAAATTATTCCTTCTACACAGGGCTTTGGTATACTGTTTACAGGGTCGGCGTTTCTTACAGCGGATCTGATACTTTGGCTGGATTCTCAGGGGAATCTATCCACAACATGCAGCATGTGCAGATTCCGGTAGCGCTGAAGCTGTTTACAAATGAAGTAGCAACCGACACCAAGTTGTATTTTGTCCTGGGAGGTACGCTGGGGGCAAAAATCAATGAAAAAGAAAAGGAGTGGGTTACCAACAAAAATACAGGCAAGCCGGATGCGCTAAAAGTTAGCGAGTCATCGAAAGGAAAAGCATATTCATTTGGAGATATCGGGCTTTTGTTGGGTATGGGCCTCGAATACCAGATGGGTGAGTCTACCAGGCTGTTTGGCGGACTATCTTACAACCGCGGATTATTGAATGTGGCCTCTAAAAAAGGTCCTTTCTGGGTTCGGGAACGGGATGCCGAAGGTTATTACAATGTAAGCATCTCCCTGATCAGCCTGGAGGCAGGCATTAAATTCTGATTTCCGGTTTGACCAGGGTTGCCATCTTTTGTTCAGGCTCGGGCAGCAATGCCGAGGCTCTGATGCAATATTTTCACAACCACAGTCAGATTTCGATTGTCCTCGTCGTCGTAAACCGACTCGATGCCCTTGCACAGGAAAGAGCCAGCCGTTTTGGAATTCCTTCCCTTTATCTCAGCCGGCAAATGTTTTCGAACCAACCAGAGGAAGTATTGGCTGCGCTTCTCCAAAGAGACATCCGATTTATTTTGCTGGCGGGCTTCCTGCAAAAAATACATCCTTTTTTGATCGATGCTTTTCCGGAAGGCATCCTCAATATTCATCCTTCTTTACTGCCTGATTTTGGAGGAAAAGGCATGTACGGAACGCATGTCCATGAGGCTGTGCTGGCTTCAGGAAAAACAGAAACCGGTCTGACCATTCATAAGGTAGATTCCGAGTACGACCATGGGAAAATTATTTTTCAGGCCCGATGCCGTGTTGAAAAAGACGATTCACCCAGCGATATTGCAACCCGTGTTCTGGCGATGGAACACAGTTTCTATCCTGTTGTTGCCGAACAGGTTATCTTAGCACATCAAAGTAATACCCCACTTATATCTTCATGATTGAACTCAACAAAATTGCAGCCATGGCTGGACAGGGCGGATTGTTCCTCATTTCCACCGCATTGAAAAATGGTGTAGTCCTGGAAAGTCTGGACGAGAAAAAAACCAAAATTGTAGCGGGCGCCACCAGCAAAGTCTCCATCCTTTCCGAAATCTCTATTTACACGCTCTCCTCTGATGGGTCTGTTCCATTGGCCGAAGTGTTGGAGGCTTTGTATAAAAAATACAAAGATCAGCTTCCGGTGACATCCAAATCAGATGGAGCTGAATTAAAAAAGTTGCTGAAAAGTGTTTTGGACGATGCTGACTTTGATCGGGTTTATGTCTCCGATATCAAGAAGCTGGTAAATTGGTATGGAATACTGGCCAATCACGCTCCGGAGGTTTTGCAGTCAAAATCCAAAGAAGCACCAGCAGAAGCTCCTGCTGCAGTAGAAGAAAATTCTAAAGAAGAAAAGCCAAAAGCGCCCAAAAAGGCCGCAGCTAAGAAGGAATCCGGTGCCAAAGCCAAGTAAATCTTTTTCCAAAACCATCTATGCAGCCCACTTCATTTCGGTTTAATCGGATACGGCTCAGAGATGGCTCATGGCTGGAAGAAGGCGCTGTTTTAAGGAGGAAGTCAGATGAAAAAATAAGTCCGGCATCCTTCCCCCAGGTTTTTCTGTATGCCAGAGCTGTTTTACCTGGTGGATCGGGAAGCAATGATTTTCAAGAAGTTGGATTCGCAGATTTTCTGGATTTCCCGGAGATGGAAATGGTCGACTTCGCTCAGTTTTCCGGAAGAAAAGGATCAAGAATTCTGGTGTTGATTGCCGGAGATGCCTCTTTTCAACATTTAGAATTAACCATACGGCATTGGGATGGCTCCCTTGCACTACGTCTTTCCGGTGAACAAGGGCTCTTTCCGACCGAATGGGCCTTTACATTACCTGAAGATTTGCAGCAAGCCTGGTCCCGGATGTTGGTATCGGCCTCCTGAAAATCCTGTCTCCCATTTTTGGCAACGGGCGTTCCGGAAGTTTCTGATTTTGAAGTGCTTGTTGCCTGGTCGGGAATTCCAGGATTGAAGAACGGGATCTTTCCAGTCTACCCAAACCTCTTTGGGGTTTATCCACCTCAATGCCTGGTCAAGGATCCCGGGCCCACCATGTGTTAAAATAAGAACATCCACCTTTCCTGGCATTTCTGGTCCTGTTTTCAAATACCTTCCACAGAAAAGGTAACTTATTCCCTGATGTACCACCAGGTTGGTTTCTTTTTTTTCAGGAACATGCCAGACCTGCTGATTATGAGCTTTTTGGAAAACAACCTCCAGGACGTGCCAGCCTTCATGCAAGGCTTTCGCTTCAAAAGAGGCGCCTTCCTTTTTGCTGGTCCCCGACAAAACCACCAGCATTCCTTTTCGGCCCTGCAAATGTGCCAGCATCCATTCTTTACTGGTCCTCAATACATAAGTTTGACTTTCAGATTCCCAAAGCTGCAGGTTATCCCATGCCTGAGCAGCCCCCGACAACAAGATACCGGCAATGGCAAATTGAAAAAATACCATCCGACCAGTATGGAAGAATACCTGTAAAACAACCAGACTGAGACCAAGTCCAAACAATACCGGAATGGGCAAATAGATGTTTTCCAGGTTGGAAAAAGGTAGATGATGGATAAACAAAACAAATGTGTTGAGAAGACCAATGCATTGGTGCACGATCCATCCGGCAGCCTCTGCCATAAACGGAACAGGTTGAAAAATCAGCAAACCAATCCCAAGGTAAATCAGCAGATTAGACAGCGGAACGGCTATCAGATTGGCCAGAAGGAAGTAAACCGGAAACTGGTGAAAATAGTGCATCAGGATAGGAAAGGTGCCCAGGCTGGCAGCCAGACTGACCGTTGTATTCGACCAGATCCATTTGAGAACCAGATGCCGTGGATGCCACCATTGGCGGATGGCTTTTTCGAAACTCAGGATGCCAAAAACAGCTGAAAAGGAAAGCTGGTAACCGACATCATAGACCAAATGAGCATCCATTCCCAATAAGATGAGCGTTCCAAAGCAAAGCCCATTTACAGCAAGGGGAGGTTTTTTCAACAATTCGTTTAGCTGCATGACTGAAAAAACCGTAACAGCCCGCAATACAGATGGGCTCAGACCGGTAACCAGGGCATAAAACCAAAGAAGCAGCAGGACCGAAACTGAAAACAACCAGTTTCCCTTTCGGATCCCTTTCAAAGGCTTGAGCAGGACAGAAAAGAAACCAAAAATCAAGGCCACATGCATGCCCGAAACGGCGAGTATGTGGGTAAGACCGGCTGACGCGTAGGCAGACTTCAGGTCGGGATCCATTTTTCTTCGGATGCCAAGCAATAAGGCCGACATCATTGAAGCATCTGAAGAAAGGGGAAGCGATCTGGCCAGGGTCTTTTCCAGAAATTCCCTGCTCTTCAAAGCCAAAGACCTTAGAGCATAAGGCCGGCCACCGGGAACCGGCTTCCAACCGGCCGAATCGACAAAAACCTGGTAAAAGATTCCTTGCCTTCGGTAATATGCCTCGGCATCAAACTGGCCAGGAATTCCGGGTTTTTCAATGGGTGTAAGGGTTCTCCTGATCAGTAGCATGGTTCCATGCTCCAAAGGCCGGGAATTTCCCGAAAGCAATAAAATGGCCTTCCCCTCAAGCGATTTCCATGATTTTCTCTCCCTGCCTTGCTGCAGTTCTACAAGTACTTTTTGCCTCGATGCCCCCGGAAGGCTCAGATTTTCAAGCACGGTACAGGAAAAAACCCCGATCTGATTTTCAGCTGGGGGATACTGATGCCACCAGGCCAGCCCTGCGCCCATATGTAAACAAAGGCCCCATGAAAAAATGGTTCGTACTATCCGTATTTGGGGTCCAAGGACCGAAACTACCCTGGAAAATAGAGTAATACCTCCCAAAATAGAGAGCAAAAGGCAGGACAGAATCCACCAGGTTGGGATAGAAAAATGATGGAAAGCGATTATCCCACCAACAAGAAATCCGAGAACAGGCAACAAGGGATTTTCATCCCATTGATAAATCAATCGTGCTTTGTACATCCTTCATTAGTTTAGTAGGACAAAAATACAAAACCGAATGAGGGAAACAAGGAAAGGAAACCAGAATGGATTTTCCTGCTTACTGGACTGAAGGGTTGGAACCGGGACTATCTGCCGGTGCTGACCACCTATGGCTGAACAGAAGGAGTGTAAAAATCGAGCAGAAAATCGTGGCATCGGCCACATTAAATATGGGCCAGAAGGCATAATATTTTCCCCCGAAGAAGGGGAGCCAATCTGGTAAAAACCCTTCCCAGATATCAAAATAAATCATGTCGACTACTTGTCCATGGAGCCAGGGAGTAGGGCTTCCTTCAGGGGCATTTCCAAGCAAAACCCCATAA
>JBIPNA010000244.1:0-5573 GCA_044375665.1 Catalimonadaceae bacterium | reverse complement strand
CCTCCTTCAATAAATTTTTAATGGGGAATGCCTTCCGTTTTGGCTGACGGGAATAACGCTGCATCGAATTTCCCAGAATCCTTTCGTCCAGGTTAAAGCCTACAATGCCTCCCGACTCTGCGATCTTTAGAATGTCTTCATCGGTGAGGTTGATGGGCATGGGATAAAGCATCCCATTGCGGCCCACCTGATGCCCGCGTCTCCGGCCCGCTTCCAAAACTGCCCTTCGGTTGGTGATGGCGGCACTGTCGAGCATGACCTCCAGTGCAATCGCTTCCTTCATGTCCGGCAGCATGCTTACTCCTGCATGAGAGCAAATGAGCGGCACTTTCGGATTGAGCTGGAGCTGGATTTTCCTGGCTTTCTGCCTGATTTCATTTGTCACAAGGTCTAAACTATCCAATCGCAGGGTATCGGGAATACCTGTTTTCTTTCCGGACTTGAGCGAATCTACCATTGAATACAAGGCAAATCTTGTGCTGGCATCCATGTGCTTGACATCGATGGCTATGGGGAAGCCCATCTTCTTATCCAGGCAGAGCGCAAGAATCTCCTTTCCGATGGGCGTAAAAGTTTCAGCCCGCTTTTTCTGCATGTGGCCAAAAGCGTTCAAGCCCGGGAAATTTCCTTTTTTAATGGCGGAGGTGATCAGAAACTGAATGGCGAAGTTTTGATGATCAAGGACATCGGCCTGTTTGATGATGCCATTATTGAGAAAATGTGAAAAAGTGAGGTAAAGCAAACGGGACCCCTCAAAGTATTTTGGCAAAGCGTTCTTATGGCTCCACAATGCAGCATGCTGCTGGGTATCGGTCTTGAAGTCCAGAATCCGGTACAGAATTTTGGACCGTTCTGTCATGTCTGAATGGTAAAAGGGATAATGCTGGTTATGGCAAAGCTGCTCTCCTGGTTTGTCGCCGTGGAATGTTCTGCGCATGTTGTGGTGCAGCATCCTGTCGGTATACAAAAACTGGTTTGCTGTATCCAGATACCTGTTTCCCAACTGGTTGTCGTGCATATCCAGGTCCAGAATACGGTCTCGTGATGGAACTGAACGCATATATTCAAGCGGAGAATGATCCATGAGGCTATGGACACCTTCTACCGAAAACAGAACCTGTACCAGGTGGGTATCGGTTATCGCTGCCAGGCTGGCCACCGGATAATGTAGTATTTTGTGGTGTTTGTCCGGGGACTGCCGGTCGGTAAATTTCTGGTGGTAATAAAGTCCCATCAGGTCGTTGAACATGGAGGGGTGGTTTTGCCCGCCTCCAAATCCAAAATCTCCCAGGTACCGGGCCTTTTTGCTTCCCAGACCTGAAACCTGTTTGCCAATCACCTCCCGGACAATCCGCTGATCGTACAGGTCTTTTTCCATGCTGTAGAGCGAATTTACCACGATGCTCATCTTTGTCTGGCTGATCTGTGACAAAGCGGTTTGGGCATATCTGTCGAAACGGGCCTGTTTTCCTTGGTGGTATGGGCAACTGTGTGTCTTTGGGTCTAATTTCCATGACCTGTCCAAAGGTGTCTTCCTTCCAGAACCGGACATATAGCCGGATTTGATCGGATCGTAGATGGTGTCGGTGAGGTATCCATACAGATTGAGGTGGTTGTGCAGATCAAAAATGGCCTGACCGGAAACGGTTTCCTGAAAGAGCAGGAAGCAAATGGATGAAAAGAGCCAGCAGGAGAATTGTTTCATGGGTGAAGGGGAAATCGAAGAGGGCGGCAAAGTTGAAAAAAAACTCAACCATTGGCTTTTTGGATCGTATTTATGGTGAAAACACCAGTAAAATCCCCCTCATATGCAGCAAAATGAACTTTTTCAATTCGCTGGTCAATCCAAATAGAATTTCAAGTAGGTTTCCGCCTTCACCAATGCAATGAAAAAAGGAATTCTACACGGCATTCTGGCCTATGGAAGCTGGGGACTATTTCCCATTTTCTGGAAACAACTGCAGTCGGTAGATGCCCTTCAGATTATCGGACACCGGATTGTATGGTCTTTTATTGTATTGTCAGGACTGCTTTTGCTGTTGGGAAAGGTGACAAGGAAGGAGCTCATTCCCAGCCGGAAAGTCCTGGAAGTTTATGTACTGGCCAGCCTGTTGATCGGTGTAAACTGGCTTTTGTATGTGTGGGCGGTTAATTCCGGACATATCGTAGAAAGCAGTCTCGGATATTTTATTAACCCATTGTTCAGCGTCTGCTTCGGTATTTTCTTTTTCGGGGAAAAGCTAAGGAAACTGCAGGTGGGAGCACTGCTGATGGCAACCGGTGGGGTGGTCTATTTAAGCCTTGCCCTGGGTTCGGTTCCCTGGATTGCCTTAACCCTTGCCCTGAGTTTTGGTTTGTATGGGGTTGTAAAGAAAAAGGCTTCGCTTCCTCCCTTGCACGGGTTGCTTTTGGAAACAGGTCTTTTGTTTATTCCTGCCTTGCTTTACCTGATCTTTCGGGAAACGGAACAAACTGCGGCATTTTTGCATGGACCACCAAAAACATCATGGCTTTTACTGGCTTGCGGGGCCATTACGACATTTCCCCTGGTATTTTTTGCTTCTGCAGCCCAGAAAATCCCCCTGTCTCTCCTGGGCTTTTTGCAATACCTTTCACCTACCCTTCAGTTTCTGACGGGTGTCCTCCTGTATCAGGAACCCTTTTCGAAGGAGCGGTTTATAGGATTTGGAATGGTATGGCTCGCACTGGCAGTTTTTGCCTGGGACGGGCGGCAAAGCCGGAAAGCGTCTTCCTGAAAACGGACTTATTTTTCCAGTTCTGCCTTATAAGTCCCGATGGCTTTTAAGATGGCTTTGGCAGCATGCTCCTGGCCCTCTTTTCCATGAAGAACTTTTTCCTCTTTGGTATGGGAAAGGTATCCCAGTTCAATCAAAACGGCAGGCATAGCCGTTTTCCACAAAACCAGAAATCCAGCCTGCTTTACACCACGGCTGTTCTTCCCATCCAGCTGAGAAAACTGGTATTCAATTTTCTGCGCCAGAGAAAGGGACCGTTCCAGATAAGCGTTCTGAATGTTGGCAAAGAAAATATGGGCCAGGGGAGAAGAGGGATCAAAACCTTCGTATTTTTTCAGGTAATTCTCTTCTTTCAGAATAACCGCATTCTCTCTTTTGGCAACATTGAGATTCCCCTGACTTGTGTGCAAGCCCATGGCGTAAGTCTCAGAGCCACATACATGTGCCGGGCCAGAATTGCAGTGGATTGAAATAAACAGATCTGCATTGTTGCGGTTGGCGATGGCAGCCCTTTCGTGCAACTCTATAAAGTTATCTGTCTTTCGGGTATACAGGATTTTTACTTCCGGATACTTTTCTTTGATGAGCTTTCCAAGGCGAAGGGCAACCGCCAGGGTTACATCTTTTTCGTTTGTTTTTTTTCCGTGGGTACCTGGATCTTTGCCCCCGTGACCTGCGTCCAGGACAATGGTGCGCATTTTATAGCGGTAGGGTGACGGGTTATAGAAGCTGCCTGCCAACAGCAAAACAAAGAAATATGCAACCGGAAGATACGTTTTCATTGGCTTTGGCGCCCCGAAACTTTAATTTCGCCCCAAAATTGCATATTTCCACCATTACCACGAAGTCTTGTTAAGAATCTGTATTGGGCTCCTCCTGAGCATAGGGCTTTTCCTTTCTTTGGGAAGCCTGGCCCAAACGGGTGGAAAGAAGAAACCAAAACCCAACGGGAAGAAACCAACTCCCGTGGTTAAACCCAAAGCAATTGCCCCAAAAACACCTTTTTTAAGCGACAGCATCGTCAAAACCGATACAGCCACAGTCCGGATTACCCCTTTGGGAAAGGACAGCGCCGGCAACGACAGCCTTCAGATTTCCGGACCCGTAACCGACAAAAGCGACCTTGACGACGAGGTAAAATATACCGCAGAAGATTCTGTCATTTACGATGCGGCACTTTCAAAAGTTTACCTCTACCACAATGCAAGGGTTGATTATACCAACCTCAGCCTCACCGCAGAATACATAGAAATTGACCTGAGCCGAAATATTGCTTTTGCCAAAGGTATCCCCGACAGTACCGGAACCCTCAAAGGGAAACCCGTCTTTTCGCAAGGGGCAGAAAAATACGAGGCCAATGCCATGGCCTACAATTTCAAAAGCAAAAGGGCGAAGATTCAGGGGATTGTAACCCAACAGGGCGAAGGATATATCCATGGCGAGTCGGTGAAAAAAACACCTGAAAACGAGATGTATATCAGGGATGCCCAATACACCACCTGCAATCTGGAACACCCGCATTTTTGCATACAGGCCACCAAAATCAAGGTTATTCCCGGGAAAAAACTGATTACCGGACCATTTAACCTCCGGTTTATGGATTTGCCTACCCCATTTGGTTTCGGTTTTGGGATATTTCCGACACCACAAAGCGCAACCTCCGGAATCATTGTTCCAACTTATGGGGAGGCCGTTGACCGGGGGTTTTTCCTTCGGAATGGTGGATATTACTGGCACATCAGCGATTATATGGATGCCCGGTTTCTGGGCGATATTTATTCCAAAGGCAGTTTTGGATTGAGCATGCTGGGCAGTTACAAAAAACGCTATGCCTTCAGCGGAAACCTCGACTTAAGGTATGCCTACCGCAAAGCAGGCGATGACGATCTGAATCCTGTAGGGGAAGATTTCTGGATACAGTGGAACCACGTGCCTGAAACCCGGGGAAGCTCCAGCTTTTCGGCTTCTGTAAACCTGGGATCATCTTCCTACAACCAAAGGAACTCCTTCAGCACCAGCAACTACCTCTCCTCTTCCTTTTCATCGAATATTTCTTATGCCAAAACTTTCAAAGGCACGCCTTTCAGCTTTTCCATCAATGGTCGGCAACAGCAAAATGTGGTCACCAAACAGGTGGACATCGACCTACCGACCCTGAACTTCAACATGAACCGGATTTACCCATTTCAAAGGGGGTCCACGTCTGGAAAAACCTGGTGGGAAAAAATCAGCTTTTCCTATACGATGGCGCTCCAAAACAATATCAGCAATGCCCCGGTATCGTCTCAGTCTTTTGGGGGCGCATTGATTTTGCAGGAATCCAATCTATTAAACGACAGCATTTTACCCGTTAAACAGGAAAATATTAAGCCGCTTCTGGACAGGATGAAAAATGGGATGCGCCATTCCATTCCTTTGTCCACGTCTTTCAATATGTTTAAGTACATTCAGGTATCTCCAGGGTTTAATTATGAGGAATCCTGGTACCTGCGCCGGCTCGATTTCAATTGGCTGGCGGACAAAAACCGCCTGGATATTGATACCATCCGGCAGTTTTCAAGGGCGTATTCCTACAACACATCGGTAGGTTTTTCTACCCGGCTCTATGGCATCTTTTTCGTGCGGAAGGCGGGAATAGAAGCCATCAGACATATTGTAAATCCAACCTTAGGATTGAGTTACCGGCCCGATTTTTCTGATCCAAGGCTTGGCATGGCAAGAGATGTTCAGGTCGATTCCACGGGCCGAAAGGAAAGACTAAGTCCTTTTGCCAATGCCATTTTTGGAGGGACCCCAAGCCGGGGAAGGAGTGGATCG
>JBIPNA010000243.1:0-5578 GCA_044375665.1 Catalimonadaceae bacterium | reverse complement strand
CAAATGCTCTTCAGCACTTTTTTCAACAGAAACCCCGGAAATGTTGTATGACAATACCCCGTTAGAGTTCCTGATTAATGGGTAAGCATTTATACCGACGTCTTTCCCGGTTTTACCAGTTTCTGTACGGCCATAACCAATTGCAAGGGCAACTGTAGAACCATTTTGACCTGGTTGAACCAAAGCTGGAATGGAAATGCTTTTTCCGCCTGCCTTTAAATTTACCTTGGTGGTTTTTCCTTCAGTTACTTTAATACCCAACTGGGTAGCAAGTGCCATTGGAATAACGAGATAGTTTTCCCAACAAGCTCTTGTTACTGGATCCGGGAACTCCTGAAGCCAGGGATTGTTGGCCTGACTTCCATTACCCATCCCAACTTTTTCATATACCACCAGGTCAAATCCACCATCTGCTGGTTTGTAATCCTGAGATATTGAAGCATCCAAACCTGACAAGTCAAAGTTAAGAGATGGTTCAGGAAGAGGTTGAGCTATGTTTGGAACTGAAGGAAGAATGCTTGCAGTGGCCAAAGAGTCAGTGCTTTGGGGGTTTTGGGCAACGGCTCTTGGATTGACTCCGTTAACCTCAAAAACACCATCATGCAAACTAAAATTCCAGAAATCCTTGAAAGAACCATATCCAAATTTCTGCTTGGGATAAATGTTTGCCTTCCAATAAGACTTAACAAAATCAAAATAAGAAGAGGAGATACCGGCCCATTTTAACAAAGATTCCTCTGCCTGACGGGTTTTGTAAATTGGAGAAATTGCAGGTTGAACCAAAGAAAAGCAATCTTTTCTAGGTTCAGCATCACCCCAGGACTCAAGAAAATAATGATTGGGAGCGACCAGTTTACAAGATGCTGCGGTTTCATCCGGAGCATATGAAAAAGAAAGCGATAAACCTGCTTTGGAAATTCCAGACTTGATTTCAGCACCTCTTGGGTGATCAAAAACAGGATTGCAATCCAAAAATAAAACAGCCCCAACCTGACCTCCATTCAATGCATCAACAAACTGATTCATCTCCAGGTCGTTTCCTTTCCGAATATAAGACGGTGATGCCAGAGAGAGGGTCGAACCAAAATTACCCAGCAATTGGTTCAAATGAAGTACCAGTTTCTGAAGCCTGACATCATTAGAACCATCTACTACAAGAGACGATCCACGATGTGCAACAAGCTCAGCAGCTGCCTGCTTGATAAACTTGTTGTTTTTAGGAGCTGGGGCCTGAACCGGAGAACCTGAACCGATTAAAGCGACTACTTCATTATAAAGTGCGGCAATAACAAGCCCTTTTTCAGATGGACGAATAGATGACCTGTAGTCGGCATTTGCACCGGTTGCAGACATCATGGATTCGAAAACAAACAAACGCGACATTTCGGTCTTTGAAGGTCCGACACGTCTGGTTGATGCGAATTGCCTGCTGTACTCTGTAGATGAAAGCCAGGAACCCAGAAAATCAGCTCCAAAGCTGACAACGGTTTTGGCTTTTGAAAAATCGTAAGAAGGTAAAGCACGGATTCCACTCACCTCTTTCACTGCTTCAAGCAAGCCGTGTGAGGAGTATGGATCGTATTGAATGTGCTTCGCAGTGCTGAATGCAGCAGAAAATGCGGCAACTGCTGAATTGGAAGATGGACTGATATTGGTTTGAGAAACCAGATAAATTGGCTGGCCGGCTGATTTTGCAGCCTCAAGCCCACCCATAACTTCCTTATCCAGGTTAGTCCAATCCGTTTCATTTTTTCCCTTCAAAGGACCTTTGAATCGGTTGTTATCGTACAATCCCAAAACCGAAGCCTGAGTACGCACACTTGTACCACCTTTTGAAACAGAAGAAAGCTGATTGCCCTCAATTTTTATAGGACGACCTTCTCTTGTTTTGACAAGGACCGAACAATAATCACTGCCATCAAAATAGGAAGAAGCATAAAAATTTGCGATGCTGGGATCGTATTCTTCCGGTTTATTCAGGAAAGGGATAGCATGCTTTACCGGTGCCTCGCAGGCAGCCAATGAAACTGCAGCTACACCAAATCCCAATGCCTTTAAAAAATCCCTTCGGTCAGAAAAAGTTGATTTTTCTGCATCCGTTGGCATATTAAATTCATCTCCGGATTGTTTTACAAATTCCAGATCATTGGTCAGTTCTTCGTAACCTCTCCAATATTTTGTCTGTTGCTGATCGCTCATCACAGTTTTTATTGCCTTTTACTCTTGGATTAATAATGACATTTGGAACATTCAAGCCCCCCGATATCCTCAACTTTCATTGCTCGCTTACCTGTTTTGGCCTCGTGGATATCTACCATTTTATCATAATACGCATTGCCTTCTGCCTTTACAACAGTTTCACGGTGACAATTGATACACCATCCCATTGTTAAAGGAGAATGTTGCTGAACTACTTCCATTTCTTTTATCGGACCATGACAAGTTTCGCATTCAACCCCACCCACCTTAACGTGTTGAGCATGATTGAAATAAGCTAAGTCGGGAAGATTATGAATCCGTACCCATTTTATAGGTTCGTTCTTCTCAACGGCCTTCCAGATTTTCTTAATCTGGTCTGATTCTGTCTTGATCACGTTGTGGCAATTCATACAGATGTTCGCTGACGGAATGGTAGCTGATTTGCCTTTATTCACTCCTGTATGACAATAATTACAATCAATCTCATACATGCCGGCATGCAGCTTGTGAGAAAATGCGATTGGTTGGTCAGGAGCATAACCCTGCTGAATTCCAATAGAATAAAACTGATCGAAAACCGCTTTTCCAATGAAAACAACGAAAAAGAACGCTACTACCCCTTTGAACAGCGGATGACCAAAAAGAACACCCCAATTGATTTTTCCGTCCAACTGATCGAGGTCTGCCTCATTAAGTTCTTCTTTTTTCTGACCAAGAATTTTGGTGATCAGATTAATGACGACCAGTAACAGGATAATTACAATAATCAGTGTAACCAAAAGAATCCCGATAACAGAAGCCAGGAGACCGGAACCTTCTTCATCTTCGGAAGTAGTTTCGGGCCCTGCCGCACCTGGTCCCGGAGCAGCGGCCACAGTTGGGTTTTCACTTTCTTTTACAATATAAGCAATGACGTTGTCGATATCCCCATCGGATAGGAAATCGTGGTTGGGCATAAACTGCTTATATTTTTCGTACAAGCCCTTAGCGTAGGAGTTTCCTCCCTCAATTACCTTCTGGGGATACTTGATGAAATTTGCCAGGGCAGCTTTGTTCGGCCATCTTTTGTGTGCGTCCTTCAGGGCAGGACCGACCACCACATCATTAATGGCATGGCATTGCTTACAGTTGGCTTTGAAAACAGCTTCACCGGCACCGGCATCTCCTCCTCCTGAGGCTGCTGCAGCGGGTGCATCAGCACCTTTTGACGCGGTTGCAGTGGAGTCTGCAAGGCTCTTTTGCGAAGCTGAAAGGCCTAATGCAAGGATGAATCCGAATGAAAATTTGAGGAATTGACTTGTAAGTCGTTGATTCATATGACTTTGTAGACAATAAATGGAATACCCATTTTGCTGGCGCAAAAGTATATGTGAACCATTAAGGAACAAACCCTGATGCAAATTTTTCTTACGCTGCGATTCGTCATTTTTTTGCCATAAACTCTTGTTATTCAAAGATTTATAAAACAAGTAGCTTACAGATTAATCGAAAATAAACATTTATTTAGAATAATTCTAAACTGATGTTTGGCTTGTGAATTTCAGAGAACAATCAATTTTAAGAAATCCGGATTTGCTTTGATTTGCATCCGACAAATTCAATACTACCTCATTGAGCAAACGAAAAAAAAATGGATCCTTCCTCCTGCTTGAGGAAAAAATAGCCCTAAGCGTCATCATCATTTTCCATCTTGTTGGAGCCGCTTTGCTCATGTTCGGAAAAGGAGGACTTTACCAGGTGGCCTTAGATCTTGTCCCTGTAAATCTGATTTTCACTTCTTTGGTGGTTTTCAAATATCAGAATGGATATACCGATGGGTTTTTTAAGTTCGCTCCTGCCGTTTTTGCTCTTGGTTTGTTTGCCGAAATGATTGGAGTGAACTATGGTTTCCTTTTTGGTCAATATGAATATGGGGAAGTCCTTGGAATTGGCATTTGGAACACCCCCCTGGTAATCGGTCTGAACTGGTTGCTGGTGTGCTATGGAGTCGGAAATTTATTCTCGCTTATTCCCACACACCCGGTTGTCCAATGGGCAGGTTCTGTACTTGGTTTGTTGTTGTTCGATTATTTTATGGAACCCATTGCCATGAAGCACAACTTCTGGATTTGGGAAGGTCAGAATATTCCGCTCCAAAACTATGTGGGCTGGGCTTTGGTTGGAGGCCTGGTCATGGCCATATTTTTCAAATCATCAATGAAAAAAGGGAATAAAGTAGCCGGGTTGGTCTGGCTGGTTCAGTTTTTCTTTTTTGTCGGACAAAACTGTCTTTAGGCATTCATTGGAGTCAATCTCAAATCCCTTACGCTGACTGTCAGACCTTCAGCATAAAACAATACCATTCCTCTGCTGAGAATCTTGTCTTCAAAATCATTATATTAATAAGCAATTAAGTCCGTGGTCACTTATTTTAAAACCAAAATTCAGTCGGCTGGTTATTGACTTGATTCAGATTTGAACCGATTGAAAATCAATAAAAAACTGTCTGAAATAGTTTTAAAAATCTTATAATAAAAGGATGCATGACGAATACTTACACAATTAAAGATCTCGCTCAGTTATCCCGCATCAAGCCTCATACCCTTAGAATTTGGGAGCAACGCTATAATATCCTCAAGCCACAAAGAAGTGATTCCAATATCAGGCAATACAATCAGGAAGAGCTGAAGTATCTCCTTAACGTGGCTATCCTATATGAAAACGGATTCAAAATCAGCCACATCGCTAAGTTAAACCATTCTGATCTTACCGTTGAAGTCAGAAGGCTTACTGACAACCAGCTTCAATATCCAAGCCATGTTCAAAATCTTGTTCTTGCCATGTTGGATTTGGATGAAGACAGGTTTAACCGCCAACTGACCTCCAACATCATGTCATTTGGCATGGAAGAAACAGTCATCCAAATCATTTATCCATTTCTAAGTCACATTGGCGTTTTATGGCAAACCAATACGATTAATCCGGCTCAGGAGCATTTTATTACTTACCTGATCCGGCAAAAACTCATTGTGGCTATTGATGGGATTTCCAATGAAAGAGTTAAGCCAAATCCGAAAAAAGTAATCCTGTTTCTGCCGGAAGGAGAACTTCATGAAATCAGCCTTTTGTTTGCCTGTTTCATGGTAAAATATATGGGACACAAATGCATATATCTGGGACAAAGCCTTCCCCTTGTCGACCTTGCCTCTGTACAGATTGACCACAAAGCGGACATCATTTTTACCATAATTACTTCTACTCCATGTCAGGAAGATGTGCAGCCTTACCTGAAGAAAATGAAAGAGGCTCTTTCAACCGGAGAAGTTTGGTTAACCGGATACCAGGTTTGTACCCAGGAACTCGAGTTGCCTGAAAATTTTAAAATTATTTACAATACCCT
>JBIPNA010000242.1:0-5584 GCA_044375665.1 Catalimonadaceae bacterium | reverse complement strand
AATTTTCCGAGCAAGGCTGCGCCAATTCCAGACCTGGCGCCTACCAATACGATATTCCGTGAGGACATCAAATCAGGCTTTGTGATACACGTGTTTGAGAAACTCTGCCTTGGTGGATTCGTCCAGGAACTTACCCAGATATGTGGCTGTAACTGTTGAACTCGTTGTATCTTCTACCCCCCGGCTGCTCACGCAAAGATGCCTTGCATCAATAATGACGGCCACATCTTCTGTATGCAAAACCTCTTTCAGGTATTGTGCGATTTGTACCGTGAGACGTTCCTGTACCTGTGGCCGCTTGGAAAAGTACTCAACAATCCGGTTTATTTTGCTCAATCCAATCACTTTTCCATTGCTGATATATCCTACATGAGCTCTGCCTACGATGGGAACGAAATGATGTTCGCAGTTGCTGTAAAGCGTAATGTCCTTTTCAACCAGCATTTGATTGTACTGGTATTTATTGTCAAAAAGAGCAATTTTAGGGGCGTTGGCGGGATTGAGTCCTTTAAAAATTTCGGTGATGTACATTTTGGCCACACGATGGGGCGTACCCTTCAGGCTGTCATCGTTCAGATCCAAGCCCATCACATGCATTATTTCAGCAAACTTCTTTTCGATTAATTCGATTTTGGTTTCATCATCAAGATCAAAAGCTCCCTCCCGCATTGGGGTTTCAAAGCTGGTAAACAAATGATCATCCCCGATTTCATCGAGGGTAAACCCAACCAGGGGTCGGATTTCTTTAGGATCTTGCGGGGTATCTGACAAAATTTCGTTCTGTTTCATACAAAGTAATGGCTAAGTCCAGTTGGGGGTCAAGTTTTTCTCTTAAAATTTTCCAAATTACAATGGCAATGTTTTCTGCAGAAGGAATCAGATTTTTGAACCAGGATACTTCCAGATTCAGATTTTTATGATCAAATCCTTCAAGGACATGATCGCGAATCAAATCACTTAGGTATTTCATGTCCACCACATATCCAGTCTCGGGATCTACTTCACCCGTCACTTCTACGATCAGATCATAATTGTGGCCGTGAAAATAGGAGTTGCTGCACTTCCCAAAAACTTCGCGGTTCTTCTCTTCAGACCATGCCGGGTTAAACAGGCGGTGAGCAGCGTTGAAATGTTCTTTTCTAAAAACCGATACTTTCATTTGCATTGTAATTACATAGCGGCATTGTCTTTTGTTTAAAGTTTATCAAAAAAAGTTAAACAAGAAGCCCATGTTCCACCATGTGGAAAGTACAAAAATGGAACGAATCTCCTTCTAAGTTTTAATTCCTGTCAAATCTGGAGAGGAATGTAATCTGCTCAGGCGCCATCCTGCCAGAATGACTGAAAAAAAAAGGCCGGTGACGAATTGCCACCGGCCAATTGAAACAGCAGAACTGAAAATTATTTTTTAGGGGCTTTCTTTTCGACAGGCTTTTTTGGCTTTGGTTTAGGGTCCTTCTTTTGTTGAGCTTCCCCTCCCATATTATCTGGCTTAAACTCCATCTTCAGTTTCGCCCGATTGTCTGGTAATATATTAATTTCACAACGCCGGTTAAGCTGTCGACCGGCTTCTGTCCTGTTGGTGGTTGTAGGTAGCTGTTTCCCAAATCCGTGCGTTAGAATCCGCCGTTTTGAAACCCCTTTGTTGATCAGATATTGCTTACATTCTTCCGATCTTTTCACAGATAAAATCAGGTTTACAAGCTCTGTATCAATACTATCAGCGTGACCGATAAGTTCTACTCCAACTGTAGGGTTGGTCTGCATGTAGTCGAAAAGCAAATCAAGTCGTTTCCAGCTTTCAGGTCTGAGATCATATTTGGCAAAGTCAAACAATACATTGTCAAATTCATTGATCTGAACCCGCTCCCGTTTGTTAAGTTCATCTTCAGCCTTGCGCTGTTCCTCAGCTTCTTTGGCTGCTTTCCCTGCAGGTGAATCCGGATTGATTACACCAGTGGCAGAAACAGTATTTTCTCCTTTCTTTTTCTTCTCTGCCTGTTTTTTCAAAGAAATCTCAAGATTCTTAAGGTGAGTATAGTAGAGGTCAGTGTAGTTGGTTTCAGGATTTTCCTTTGCCACATAAATCACAGAATCAACTTTGTTGATAAACAGATAGGCATCAAAACCTTCTCCATTGAAAAACGGTCCAAGATTTTCTGGTTTACTCCATTTGGTCCAGGTGCCATCCAATCGCCTTGAGCGGAATAAATCTGCATCGCCCGAACCTTCATGCCCGTTGCTTGCAAAGTAAATGGTGGAATCCTCCGCCATATAAAAAGGGGAAATCTCAAAACCAACAGTGTTGATTGTATTCCCAAGGTTTAATGGTTTTGACCATGAACCATCTTCTTCTTTGAAAGTAACATATAAGTCTTCACGGCCTATGGCTGCTTCAGATTTCATGGTAAGGAGCAGCGTTTTCTCATCCCGAACCCAGTATCCTCCAAGATACCCTTTCTGAATGGTAAAATCTTTAATCACCAAAGGTGTTGGTACCGACCATTTCCCATCTTCTCCCCTGGTTGAAAGGGAAACACCCGGATCCATTTTCTTTTTGAAATATATATTGGAGATGAGCATTGACTTACCATCATTGCTTATTCCTATAATGCCATTGTTCTCACGGTTATTAATGGGATAACCCAGATTTTCCGGACGTGCCCAGGTTGTATCGCCGGTTTTTTTTGTCACCCATATATCCTGACCAGAATCCCTCCCCCCTTCATTCTTTGGGTTGAGCGAGCGAACGAAATACATCGTTTGACCGTCTCTGGTTAAAATGGGTTGAATTTCCTCGAAGTCATGGTTCACCATGGTATCGAGTTTATGAAGCGCAAAATCCTTTTTGGGTTGCGCCGCGAGAGGTGCTGCCAGCAAAAAAAGACCCATCAGGGGGAAACCAAAACTCCGTACCAAACGCATTTTTTGAGGGTTTTCGAACTTCATTACCATACTTTGAGAGAAGAGTTTGGTCTCTTATTGTAAAAACGGAACCCAATAACAATTTCATGGGTACCAATGCTTGCCTTTTGAATTTGGCTCGTGGAAAAGTCATAGGCATAACTAAGATCCACAAATTTATAAAGTGATAGTCCTACCAGGCCTGTCACTGCGTCTCCAAACCGATAGGTCCCTCCTGCCCAAAAGGAATTCCTATATCTGATTTTTGCACCTCCTTCAAGAGAGAAAGGACTGTTCTCGGTATATCTGACAATGCCCACCGGCATTAGATCAAAATCGGTATCCAACGAAAACCTGTATGCAACAGTACCAAAAAAGTGCCTGGTCAGGTTATTGTAAGAAACGGCTTTATTCTGTGCAGCAAAGCTCATGCGGTTTGCAAACAACTGGGTCCCGCTTAAACCCACCTGAAGCCGCTCATTGTACAGGTACAAGCCAAACTGACCATCGGGCAATGTCCCAAAACTCTGGCTGCCCGCAAAAGCATCATCACCCTGATCCCTTAAGGTTGGGTTGTCCAGATTGAAAAAATGAGCCCCGACGGTTGCCCCAATGGCAAGATAATAATGGTGGTTGAGAGGTAAATGAATGGAGTATCCTATTCCCAGGTTATTCCTGTTGATCAACCCAGCCTGGTCATTAATGAAATAACCTCCAACTCCGTGGCGGATTTTAAGCGGGGCAACATTCTTAAATTTAATTGTTGAAGCCCCACGCATCGGCAAAGACCCAAGTTCCTCCTTGTTCAGGTCCCGCTGATTTACCGCCCCATTGATGGAACCATATGTGGTTGTAGGCGATCCAGGCAAATTGACCCATTGCTTCCTGAAACTGGTACGAAGATCCAGATGATCCTCCGCGCCTGCCAGAGCCGGGTTATACAAATAGCCATTAAGTAAAAAGTTTGTAAATAACGGCTGTTGCTGTGCCATTACCTGTAATCCAAATCCGGCGAGGAAAAGGCTAAAGAAAATCTTTTTCATTGTATTGGACATTCAGGGTTAGCGTACAATGGTGATTGAACCTGATTTAGGTGTTAAACCTTCACCCAAATCGACTACGTAGTAATATGCTCCGGGCGGAACCGGATTACCCTCATATTTTCCATCCCAGGGTTTGGGATAGCCTGGTTCTGAGGCATAAACTTCATTGCCCCAACGGTTAAACACCTTCACCCTTGCTGCTGGATATCGTTGAATATTCTTGATTACCCAGCGGTCATTTCTTTGGTCATCGTTGGGAGAGAAACCATCATAAATTTTAAACTCCTGATCAACCACAATCAATTTTTTGGCCGAACCTATACATCCTTTTTCGGTAGTGACTGTTACGGTGTACTCAGTGGACTCTGAAGGCCTGGCATTTACTTCCGGTCCTGTCGCCGCTGAAAGTGAATTGGCAGGACTCCAAACATATCCGGAACCACCCGTGGCCGTTAGAATTGCAGGCCCAAAAATTTCTATGGTATCAAGATTGGAATTTAGCTGGATAGCCGGAACAGGGTTGATCAGAATTTCAAAAGACTTGGTAACAGCACAACCAAACTCTGAGGTCCTCGTGTAAGAAATGGTAATCGGACCTGAAGCCGGGACGTCCGGATCGGAAGGATCCCAGCCACCTGTTCCTGAAACCCCTGGTCCGGACCAGGCTCCCAGACCGGGCGATGGATTGATTGGGAAAAACTGGAGAGAAGTCCCGTTCTTACACGATTCTGTATTTCCCGGCAACTCAAAAGTAGGCAATGGCTGCACTTCAAAGCTTGCACTTTTTTCATCGCTGCAGCCGTTGTTGTCTACAAGCAATTTGTAAGTTCCAGCCTGGCTGAGCAACAAAGAATCCTGATTAATGGCTACCACTGCATTTTCACGGAACCATGTGGTGTTGTAGTTTAGAGGATTGACATAATTGAGTTCAATATTCTGACCCTCACAAATGGTTTGAGAGGTAGAACTGAATGTGGCATCAGGAATTCTGTTTGCCTGAATTTTCAGGGACACTGTATCAGAACATGTACCTATGGTCTTCTGCAGGATCAGTGTGTACAATCCATCTGCCACAAAGTTTTCAGGACGCAAGAGGCCATTAGGAGTTACAATGGCTTCAGGACCCGAATAGCTCCAGGTCGCATCAAAAGGAGCATATGGACGGATGGTATTCAAATCAGCTGGTGGTCCAGGGAAACAAACCTTCAACAGAGGATCACCTGAATATGAAACATTGGGTGAAGGCTTTACGCTAACCACCGCAAAGTCTGTTGATGCAGAGGCACAAGTGCCATTTCCATTGATCAAAATTCTAACCCGATATTCCCCTGCCTGAGTAACAAATAAGGTGTCGTTATTGGATCCAGGGATGCTTACATTACCTACCAACCATTCGTATCCCACACCTGTACCAGTGGCCCCTGCAACCAAAATGGCCGTGTCTCCTTCACAGATTTCAAGGGTTTGTGCGCCTAAAATCTCAGAATCTATGTTCGGGATAATCGTAACTGTTCTGAATGCTGTATCAGAACAACTTCCATTGCTGGCCACATACCTGAGATTATAAACTCCTGGCGGGACAGCATTGGGCGAAATTAATCCTGAACAGTTAATAAGTCCGGGCGCCGTGGTGATGG
>JBIPNA010000241.1:0-5612 GCA_044375665.1 Catalimonadaceae bacterium | reverse complement strand
ATGCCAATCTTCTGGATAGCACAATTATCTATGATCGTGACTTCGGGTACGATTACTTCGGTTTCAAAACGCTGGAACGCTCTTACCTTTTAAAGTTGGATGGGAAAGTTGTTGAGAGGCCACAGCACATGCTCATGCGGGTTGCCGTTGG
Organism: Catalimonadaceae bacterium; assembly: GCA_044375665.1. Classification (GTDB taxonomy): domain Bacteria; phylum Bacteroidota; class Bacteroidia; order Cytophagales; family Flexibacteraceae; genus CAMDMI01. Next base: position 5,461 of record JBIPNA010000241.1, on the reverse strand, counting down.
TATCCACCAGGAAGACATTGATTCTGTAATTGAAACCTATAATTTATTGAGTGAGCGCTGGTTCACCCACGCAACACCTACTCTTTTCAATGCGGGGACCCCAAAAGCGCAGTTATCTTCTTGTTTTTTGCTGACCGTAAAAGAAGACAGCATCGATGGGATTTACGACACTTTAAAGCAGTGTGCCAAAATTTCTCAGTCTGCCGGAGGAATCGGCTTGTCTATTCACAACATTCGGGCAACGGGGTCGTACATTAAAGGCACCAACGGCACTTCCAATGGCATCATTCCGATGCTAAAAGTGTACAATGACACGGCCAGGTATGTTGATCAGGGTGGTGGAAAAAGAAAAGGTGCCTTTGCTGTTTATCTGGAACCATGGCATGCAGATGTGATCGATTTTCTTCACCTCAAAAAGAATCACGGAAAGGAGGAACAAAGAGCCCGCGACCTTTTCTATGCCCTTTGGATTCCGGATTTGTTTATGAAGAGGGTCGAGGCCAATGAGGAATGGTCCCTCTTTTGCCCCAATGAGGCACCTGGTCTTGCAGATTGTTATGGCACTGAATTCGAAGCTTTGTATGAGAAATATGAGCGGGAAGGCCGGGCCAGAAAAGTAATCAAGGCACAGGATTTGTGGTTTGAGGTACTCGAAGCCCAAACTGAAACCGGCACCCCATACATGCTTTTTAAGGATCATGCCAACCGGAAAAGCAACCAGAAAAATCTGGGAACCATCAAGTCGTCAAACCTGTGTACTGAAATCATGGAGTACACTTCCAAGGACGAAGTTGCTGTCTGCAACCTTGCTTCTATTGCGCTCCCAAAGTTTGTCATTAATGGGAAATTCGACCACAACAAACTTATGGAGGTTACCAAACAGGTGGCCCGCAATCTGAACCGAATCATTGATATCAATTACTATCCTGTCCCTGAGGCAGAGCGCTCAAACCTTCGACACAGGCCAATCGGTATCGGGATTCAGGGATTGGCTGATACATTTATCAAGCTTAGAATGCCCTTCGACAGCGAAGAGGCCCAAAGGCTCAATGAAGACATTCACGAGACCATTTATTATGGTGCCATGGTTTCAAGTATGGAACTCGCTAAAATTCAGGGTACTTACGAAAGCTGGAAAGGCTCCCCTGTCTCTGAGGGTATTTTCCAGTTTGATATGTGGGGCGTTACCCCAAAATCTGGCCGCTGGGATTGGGAAGCGCTTAGAAAACAGGTCAAAAAACATGGGGTTCGCAACTCCTTGCTTCTGGCTCCTATGCCAACGGCCAGTACATCCCAGATTTTAGGGAACAACGAATGTTTCGAGCCATACACTTCTAATATTTATACCCGAAGGGTTTTGTCTGGTGAATTTATTGTCGTGAACAAGCACCTTCTCAAAGACCTGGTTGAGCTTGGCCTTTGGAGCGAGAAAATGAAAAATAAATTGATCGAAGAAAATGGTTCGGTTCAAAACATTTCAGAAATCCCGCAAAACATTAAAGACCTGTATAAGACCGTTTGGGAGATAAGTCAGAAAACCATCATCGACATGTCTGCTGATCGTGGGGCCTATATCTGCCAAAGCCAAAGCTTGAATATACACCTGAGGGATGCGAATTTCGGGAAACTTACTTCCATGCATTTTTATGCCTGGAAAAAAGGCCTGAAAACCGGAATGTATTACCTCAGGACAAAGGCTGCTGCCGATGCAATCAAGTTTACAGTCGAAAAACAAGCTGACGTGGCACTTGAACCGATGGTAAGCGAAGAAGATAAACTGGCAGCTATGGCTTGTTCACTGGACAATCCGGAAGGCTGCGAAGCCTGCGGATCCTAACCAGGTGTCTTGAAAATTCCTTAAGCCCCGTTGCCAACCGGGGCTTTTTTTTTGTTGAGATTAAAGCTCCTGCCTGAAAATCGTGGTTATCTGAAATTAGTTGGGAGAAATTGCTGCATTTTTTCGGCAGAAGCACAAACCTTCATCCTAAAACCGGATTTCCTACAGATGAAATTTGGCTTAGACCTGCAAAAACCTCTACTTTTCCACCCCAATTCTTTTCCATTACCTATGGCACTTACTTCCGAAATTCAGGAGAAAATACAACAATGGCTTAAGCCCGAATTCGATTCCGAAACCCGGGCCATCATCCAAAAGATGATGGATGACCAAAATGAAACAGAACTAACCGATTCTTTTTACAAAAATCTCGAGTTCGGAACAGGAGGTCTTCGCGGAATCATGGGGCCAGGTACCAACCGAATTAATATATATACCATCGGCATGGCAACCCAGGGCTTATGCAACTATTTGAAAATAAGCTTTCCCGGAAAGAAATTGTCCGTGGCAATAGCTCACGATAGCCGCAATAATTCCGCCCTTTTCGCAAAAACAACTGCTGAAGTTTTTACAGCAAATGGAATAAAAGTTTATTTCTTCACAGAGCTTCGCCCCACCCCTGAACTTTCCTTTGCAATCCGACATTTTGGATGTCAAAGTGGAGTAGTACTAACCGCCTCCCACAATCCCAAAGAATACAATGGCTACAAAGCTTATTGGGACGATGGTGCCCAGATGGTCTCGCCTCATGATAAAAATACCATTGCTGAAGTTGAAAAAATCAGTTCGATCGAACAGGTGAAGTGGAAAGGCAATCCTGAACTACTTATTCCAATTCTTGAAAATGTAGATTCTGTTTATCTGGACCGGATTGTAGGATCATCTATTTCCAGGGATGCAATTGCCCGGCAAAAGGATCTCAAGATTGTTTTCTCCTCGCTTCATGGAACCGGAATAACCCTCGTTCCAAAAGTTCTGAACCAATTAGGCTTTACGCAGGTACATATTGTTCAGTCCCAGGCTACACCCGATGGGAATTTCCCAACCGTGGTTTATCCAAACCCGGAAGAAACGGAAGCTATGACCCTGGCCCTTAAAATGGCGCAGGATATTGATGCAGACTTGGTAATGGCCACCGATCCGGATGCTGACCGGGTAGGTTTAGGAATAAAAAACCCTGATGGCGAATGGCAATTACTCAACGGAAACCAGATTTCAACCCTCCTGGTCTACTATATGCTCAATGCCTGGCGAAATGCCGGAAAAATCACCGGAAAGGAAATGATTATTAAAACAATTGTTACCACCGACATTCAGGAAAAAATGGCCGATGCTTACGGAGTAGCCTGCTTCAACACCCTGACTGGATTTAAATATATCGCCAGTATTATTAAAGCTTATGAAGGAAAACTAAAATTTATTGTCGGGGGAGAGGAAAGCTATGGGTACATGGTTGGTGATTTTGTTCGGGACAAAGACGCCATTGCTGCTTGTGCCATGATTGCCGAGATGGTGGCCTTCGCAAAAGATAAAGGGCTAACCTTGTTTGATCTTATGATTGAAATTTACAAACAGTTTGGATTCTACAAGGAAGACCTCATCTCTATTACCAAAAAAGGAAAATCCGGCGCTGAAGAAATCCAGGAAATGATGGCCAAATTCCGATCCAACCCTCCCCAAACAATAGCAGGATCACCTGTGGTGAAAATAATGGACTATAAAGCCTCCACATCAACAGATCTTCGGTCAGGGCAGGTTTATACCATTGACATGGAAAAATCAAATGTACTGCAATTCCTTACAGCCGATGGCAGCAAGATTTCGGCAAGGCCTTCAGGAACAGAACCAAAAATAAAATTCTATTTTTCAGTGAACGAACCCTTAAGCCACGGTACAGAGTTCAAAGCCACTGAAGCCCGACTAAATCAAAAAATTCAGGCCATTATTCAGGATTTGAACCTGGCCTGATCTTAAAGTTGGTGATTTGAGCGTTCTTTGAATTAGGAGCAAATCAAGGGAAATGCCATTTTTGTACCGATGTTTGGAAAAATAAAGGACATGTTAAGTCTCGAAAGGTGGATTGAAAATTTTGAAGGCTATCTGGATGCCCGGATTGAGCTTGTGAAATTTGATGTCAAGGAGTACATGGTTGGCATGCTTACCAGGTCTTTCTTTTTTCTTGGCATTCTTGTCTTTGGGCTGGCAGCTCTCATTTGTCTCAACTTTGGACTCGCCTACCTGATAAATTATTGGCTGGAGACGCAATTCAGTGGATTTCTGATTCTTGCCGGTTTTTATTTTCTGGTTGCCCTTGTTTTCTACTTAAGCAGAGATAATCCGGCTATTCAGGCAAAACTGGAAACAAAAATAAGGGTGGCGATAAAACAGCCCAGACTGGATGACCCAAAAACGCAATCAGACCTATGACAGAATCACCTACCTTACAAAAACTTGAACACCTCGATATGGAAAGGCAAAAACTTCTAAGCAGTACCCAACGCTACAAAGAAGCATTGGAAAATCAGGTTTCAGACCTAAAAGAAGGCGCATTAAATTTTGCTTTAAAGGGCTTGGTTCTGGGAGGCGTGGCCCTTGGAACGTTTTTGCTTATAAGAGCATTCAGGAAAAAATCACCTTCACCGGTTTCTCATTCTGCAAACACGGAACTTCCTTCAAGAACCAACTTCTCATCTGCCCTGTTTGCAAGTATCCAGGGATATATTATTTCATTCCTTCTATCTCTTGCCCGGGAAAAGATCACTGAATATTTAGAGGAATATCTTCTGAAACAAAATGAAGCTTCTCCAAAAAATCAAGGTTAGACAAGACGAGAAATATAAGTCTCTGGCAGTGTTGCTGGATCCCGACAAAGTAGAAATGGGGGGAATCATGCAGCAGGTAGAATCCTATGTAAAAGCTGGGGTTGACTTATTTTTTGTAGGAGGAAGTTTGATATCAGGGGCGGGCTTTTACTTACTTGTAGAAGCATTAAAACGCCAATCCAACATCCCTGTTGTTATTTTCCCAGGTTCTAATCTACACATCCACAACGAGGCAGATGCCATTTTACTACTTTCTCTTATTTCGGGTCGGAATCCTGAGTTGTTGATTGGCCAACATGTGGTTGCAGCACCAATTTTGAAAAATTCAGGCCTGGAAATACTCGCAACCGGGTACATGTTGGTAGAAGGCGGAAAATCAACCACAGTGTCTTATATCAGTAATACACAACCTATACCTTCAGATAAAGAAGATATTGCCGTTTGTACTGCAATGGCAGGTGAAATGCTTGGACTGCAACTTATGTACCTTGACGGGGGTAGTGGCGCAATGCAACCAGTGCCTGCCAAAATGATATCAGCAGTAAGGCGCAATGTCCAGACACCATTGGTAGTAGGCGGAGGAATCACCAGTGGGGCCAAGGCAGAACAAGCCTGGAACGCCGGGGCCGATATCGTAGTTATAGGGAATGGACTGGAAAACAGACCAGGATTGCTTGAAGAAATTCTTGAAAGCCGCAACCGCCTGAATCCGCAGACTGAAATGGCTGTTTGATGAAAGATTTCAAACGGGTTATCCCGAGAAAGAAATCATTGAAAAAACCACGGAATAGACAACAAAATT
>JBIPNA010000240.1:0-5613 GCA_044375665.1 Catalimonadaceae bacterium | reverse complement strand
CTGGAGAAGCAGGAACCTGGTCATGGCCGGTAACTTCAACATGACCAATGTAGACCAGCTGTTTGACCGTCTTGTTGACCTTGGTCAGCATCCCTATGAAAAAGCCGACACGGTGACCGTGATGGAAAAAATCGGTCATTTCCTGGATGAAGAAGTCCAACGCCTTTTTAATTTTTACAAAACAGAATACAATAACCAGGAAATCAGTCTGAAAATTGAACGGGAACTCGATTTGCACAAGGTTCTGATGCGTTCATGTAAAGATTTTGACGGAGGTTATGCCATGGCCGGATTAACGGGAAACGGTTCTGCTTTTGTTGCCCGGGATCCCAATGGAATCAGGCCTGCATATTATTTTGAGAATGATGAAGTGGTGGTTGTGGCTTCGGAAAAACCAGCCATTAAAACTGCCTTCAAAGCTGATTATAACCAGATCCACGAAATTCAACCAGGACATGCCCTGTTGATTTCCAAAGACTGTAAAGTAGAGGAAAGAAGATTCCTCGATCCCGGCGAGCGAAAATCCTGCTCTTTTGAAAGAATATATTTTTCCAGAGGAAACGATCCTGAAATTTACAGAGAGCGAAAAAAACTGGGCGAAACTCTGACCAAACAGGTTTTGGAGGCCGTGGATTATGATCTGGAAAATACTGTTTTTTCCTACATCCCCAATACAGCAGAAACGTCCTTTCTGGGTTTGATGGCAGGGATCGAAGACCATTTGGCTGATATCCGGGTTTCTACCATCGGTAACGGGAACTGGTCTGCAGAGGAACTGAAAAAGGCGCTAAACTTCCGGCCAAGGATTGAAAAACTTGTTATAAAGGATGCCAAAATGCGGACTTTCATCACAGACGATGCCCATCGGGATGAAATGGTAGGCCATGTATATGATACCACCTATGAGGTTATCCGGAAAGGAATCGATACCGTGGTACTTATTGATGATTCAATTGTTAGGGGTACCACGTTGGAAAAGAGCATTTTAACAATGCTTAATCGCCTGGAACCTAAAAAAATCGTCATTGTATCTTCTGCTCCACAGATCCGTTATCCGGATTGTTACGGCATCGATATGAGCAAAATGAAAGAGTTTGTAGCTTTCAGGGCTGTGCTTGGCTTGCTTCATGAAACCAGACAGGAAAATTTACTGGATGAGGTTTATGAAAAATGTGTTTCTGCCAAAGCCCAGGATACAGACGACCGTGAGAATTTTGTAAAAAAGCTGTACAAGCCTTTTTCTGTGGCTCAGGTTTCAAACAAAATCGCCGAAATCATCAAGCCAAAAGATAGTCAGGCAGACCTGGTTGTGGTTTATCAAACGCTGGAAGGACTGCATGAGGCTTGCCCCAACCATCAGGGTGACTGGTATTTTTCTGGTGATTACCCAACTCCAGGAGGAAACCGGGTTGTAAACCAGGCTTTTGTGAATTTTATGGAGAATAAAACAATTCGGGCTTATTAACCTTTCGGGATTTTTGACAACCTAAATTTGGCTATTGGTCCAGACACCGTTTTTTTGCATCCCGCTATCCAAAAGATTTTTTTTAACATTTGACTTAATCCAATCTCTTCCATGATCAAATCACACGAAGTAGACTATAAAATAATAGGCGACGACATCCAGATTGTAGAAATCGAACTGGATCCGGGTGAAACTGTAATAGCTGAAGCCGGCGCCATGCTATACATGGAAGAAGGTATCCAGTTTGAAACCAAAATGGGCGATGGTTCAAATCCCAATGCTGGTTTTTTTGATAAGATGCTTTCAGTAGGTAGCCGGATATTCACGGGGGAGTCTCTGTTTATGACCCACTTTACCCACCGGGGTTACGGAAAAGGGCACGTGGCTTTTTCAGCTCCTTATCCGGGGACCATCATCCCTGTAGATCTGGCCACCATGCGCAGCAATGAATTGATTGTACAAAAGGATGCCTTTTTATGTGCCGCTCTGGGTACCAAACTTGCCATGCATTTCAACCGAAAACTTGGGTCCGGCATTTTTGGAGGTGAAGGCTTTATCCTGCAAAAACTTTCAGGAGATGGAAAGGCATTTATTCATGCGGGTGGAACTTTAATTGAACGTACCCTCAACAATGAAACCCTGCGGGTGGATACTGGCTGTGTGGTTGGTTTTGAAAACACCATTGACTTCGATATCCAGCGTGCTGGTGGATTAAAGTCCATGGTTTTTGGTGGTGAGGGATTGTTTTTGGCTACCCTGAGGGGAACCGGCCGGATCTGGCTTCAGTCAATGCCCATTGGAAAACTGATTGGGGCACTGAATCCCGGCGGAACCAACGCCCACAAAGAAAGTGGAGGTATCTTAGGAAACCTGGGCGGTTTGGGCGGAATTTTGGAGGATTAACCGGGGTTTTAAGATCTTTTGGGGCTTTCCCTCCCAAGGTCGGGCCGGGCCCTTCCGTACAAGTCCTCGTCCCGATGCCGCCTGGCCGGATGCAAAGTTGCCCGAATTGGTTTCGGCAATCGGGACTCCGGGCTTTTCCGTGCGGTCCCTAAGCCGGCCGTTTTTGGTAAAGTCCACATTTTCAATTTGCAACCAGAATTTTGATGGGTTTAAGATCTGCCGAACATGCAAAAAACCAGCATCGTAGGTTCGAAAAGCAAAACAGCCCTGCGGATCCTGTGGATAAAACCGCGAAGCCTGTGATTTGATCCACCTTTGGCGCACGGAATCGATTGCATGATGCAAGATCCGGGTTCAAGTCCTGGTCCATTCCACCAATCCGGTGCCGGACCAATGGCCAAAAGAAGTCATATCCAGTTTGGGGTGTGCAATGGATCGCCAGATGGGAATCATAGACACAAACCTGATGTCATCAAACATTACTACCGGTGGTTTATGAAATGGAATGCGGTCGAATAAGGCTATAAAATCCCTTTCCATCTGGCCATCTTTAGCTGCATCCACAAAAATAAAATCGGCCTGGCTTAGAAGATCCATTTCTGCTTCGGCTTCCAACGGCCTGGATAAATCTACCAGTCTTTGCTCCATTCGCCCATCAAAGTCAACCGGGTTGAGTCCGGAATTTTCGATTTCAGCAAAGGGAATAATATCATACGTGATCAGGCGGCTGTTTTGCGGAAGGCCGGCCTTCATGGCCAGACATCCTGCACCCTGGTAGGTACCAATTTCAATGGCCAGACCGGGTTTCAAAATTTCCATCAGCGCCGTCAGAAGCCGATAATGCTCTCCAGGGTAAGTATTGACAAATCTCTGCAGATCAGGATGAAACCTCTTTGAAAGGGAAGATAAATTCAGTTCAAAAGCACGGTTTGCAGCCTGAAGACCCAATTGAATAAGTCGTTCATTGGGCTGATATGGTTCGTCGTCGAGGGATAGAAGCCAGGAGGGAAGGGAATGGCGGACATTTTTTTGGAGGAATGCCTCAGTTTCAGCTTCAGAAAGCCTGGAAGGTTCAACCCCGGATTTTGTGTTTCTTCTGAAAAAGGAAAAAAGATCCATGCTTTTGGAAGGAAATTTATTTCAGTAAGAGCTTCAACTCCTGCAATTTAAGCAGTGCTTCAACCGGAGACAACGTATTGATATCCAGAGATTTTAGTATCTCTTTCAGCTTTTCCGTTTTTTCATCCAGGGGCTGAAACAGGTTGTATTGGATGCTCTGGGCTTTGGGTATTTTTTGCAGAGCCTCTTTGCGTTGGGCTTTGTCGCGGCTTTTTTCCAGTTGGTCCATAATTTCCATGGCCCGCAGGACGACGGGCGTAGGCATTCCAGCCATCTGGGCCACATGGATCCCAAAGCTGTGTTCGCTGCCACCGGGCTTCAGTTTGCGCAAAAACAGAATCTTATTGCCAGCTTCTTTTACAGCCACATTATAGTTTTTAATGCCCGGCAATGCTGCAGCAAGTTCATTAAGTTCGTGGTAATGTGTGGCAAACAAGGTTTTAGCCTTTCGGTTTGGCTGGTTGTGCAGGTGTTCGACGATGGCCCAGGCAATGCTGATGCCATCATAGGTTGAAGTGCCCCTACCGATTTCATCCATCAGCACCAGACTACGGTCGCTCAGGTTGTTGAGAATGGAAGCTGTTTCGGTCATTTCAACCATGAAAGTGGATTCGCCCCTGCTCAGGTTATCCGAAGCGCCTACCCGGGTAAACACTTTGTCAACCAATCCGATTTTTGCAGAACGGGCAGGCACATAAGATCCCATTTGTGCCATAAGGACTATAAGGGCTGTTTGCCGGAGCAAAGCAGATTTTCCCGCCATATTGGGTCCGGTAATTATGACGATCTGCTGGTCCTTGTCGTTGAGGTCGATGTCGTTGGGCACATAGGATTCGCCGGCCTGCATCAGTTGTTCGATAACAGGATGCCGGCCCTCCCGGATTTCGAGCAAGGTTCCGTCTTCGAGTTCTGGTTTACAATAGGAATAATCACGGGCCACCTGAGCGAATGAAAGGAGGCAATCTGCCTGCGCAATCAGGCGGGCATTGAGGAGCAGAGGGGTGGTATATTGGGCTACTGTTTCCACCAATTGATTGAAAATCCGGTATTCGATAAGGTTGATTTTCTCCTCCGCACCGAGGATTTTCTCTTCGTATTCTTTCAGTTCTTCGGTTACATATCTTTCTGCATTGGTCAGGGTTTGTTTCCGGATCCAATCCTGGGGGACTTTGTCACGATGGGCGTGGGTAACTTCCAGGTAGTAACCAAAAACGCGGTTGTATGCAATTTTCAGCGAAGAGATTCCAGTCCTTTCGATTTCTGCCTGGTTTATTTTTAACAGATAGTCTTTTCCGGAAAAGGCAATCTGGTGCAATCTGTCGAGCTCTTCATCTACACCGGGGCGGATCATTCCTCCCAGGTTTGCCAGAGCAGGAAGTTCTTCGTGGAGTTCTTTTTCTATTTTTTCCCTGAGGGGAATGCAAGGATTTAGCTGAGTGGCCAAATGTGTCCAGGCCGGAATCTGAGCCGAGGCCGACTGAAGCAGTTTTTGAAATTCCTCGACCAAAGCCAGAGATTTCCGTAAAAACCCAACCTCTCGGGGAGAAATGCGCCGGACAGCCGCTTTGGAAACCAGTCGTTCCAGATCCCCCATTTGCCGAAAGATCTGCCGGATGGCGGAGGTCAGTTCTTCCTGCTCCATCATTTCGCTTACCCGGTTTTGGCGTTCCAAAATAGGGTCCAGGCTTTTTAAGGGCATCAGAATCCATTTTCGAAGCAATCTCGATCCCATGGGGGATACCGTTTTGTCGAGAATCTGAACAAGAGGAACTCCTCCCTCATGCTGGGCCTGAACCAATTCCAGATTTCTGATGGAGAAACGATCGAGCCAGGCATAATCTCCTTCGTCAATGCGGCTGATGGCCTGAACATGGCCTAATTCCCGGTGTTCTGTTTCAGCCAGGTAGTACAAAATAACCCCGGCCGCAATGATTGCCCCGTCCCATTCTTCAATCCCAAAACCTTTGAGGTGGGTTGTTTCAAAATGTCGGGTAAGTTGCTGGTAGCAGGTTTCAAGCTGAAACTGCCAGTCGTCGATAGCGGTGGTGTAGGCTTTTTCTCCCAGGAAACTTTCGGTCCATCCTCTTGCAGATTTTGGGAAAAGGATTTCGGTTGGCTGATAAGAT
>JBIPNA010000239.1:0-5622 GCA_044375665.1 Catalimonadaceae bacterium | reverse complement strand
CTGGTTTACTTTCCAATTCAACAGGAGCGCAGTCTGCTGCGCAACTTCAACAATGAGGTTCAGAACCTGACCGGAACGGTAGCCCTTGGGGTAAAGATTGCACTCACGGAGCAAAATTTTGAAGGTGTGGAAACGGCCATGGATTTTGTGAAACAGAATCCTTCACTTCGGTTTGTGAGTCTGATTCAGGTAGATAGCACCCTTTCCAAAGAGGGAAGCTGGAGTGTAACAAGGACCATTTTCAAGACTTATCCGGATAACCGGAAGGTAGATGTTGCAGGGGAATCGAGCGATTCTCTCGTTGTTAAAAGGTCTTCCTTTTCAACGCCACTGATGAAAGGTGAAATATTGCTGGGCATGAGTACCGATGAGATTTCAGAAAGTAAGGAGCAAATCAGGACGACATCTTTGGTGGTGTGTTTGCTGGTTTTTGCCATTGGCATTCTCATGGGTTTCTTTCTTGCCCGACACATTTCGGTGCCGGTTTTGGAGCTACGTGATGCAGCCATGAAAGTTGGTCAGGGGGACCGTTCCCAGCAGGTTCATCCGAAAAGTAAAGATGAGATAGGTGAACTAAGTCATGCCTTCAACAAGATGGTCAGAGACCTGGAAGTAGCCGAATCGGAGCGAAAGGCCGCTCAGGAACAGTTGATCCAATCTGAGAAAATGGCTTCTCTCGGGCAGATGACTGCAGGTATTGCGCATGAAATAAAGAATCCCCTGAATTTTGTAAACAACTTTTCGAAACTTTCCCTGGAGTTGATGTCGGAAATGGAGGAAGAAGAGGATCCGGAAGAAAAAAAGGAGATCCTCGACGCCATTAAAAGCAATCTGGTAAAGATTAACCACCATGGGAAACGGGCAGATTCCATTGTGGCCACGATGTTGCAGCACTCCCGCGGGGCTGCCGGAACCAAGGTTTCTACCGACCTGAACCAAATATGCAATGAATATACGGATCTGGCTTTCCATGGAATGAGGGCAATTTCAAAAGAATTCAATTCCGCTGTCATCAAAGAATTTGCAGCAGATCTTCCACCCGTGGATCTGGTTCCACAGGAATTTAGCAGGGTAATTCTAAACCTTTTGAACAATGCCTTTTATGCGGTCAACGACAGGGCCGAAAAGCAAAGGGAGGCAGGAATCCATGGAGAAGATCCGGCAGTAAGAATCAAGACCGAACTTACTGCCTTTGGCGTTCGGGTTTCGATTCGTGATAATGGCACCGGCATTCCTGAAGACATCCGAAAGAAAATATTTGAGCCATTTTTTACCACCAAGCCCACAGGAAAGGGAACCGGGCTTGGCCTTTCACTCAGTTACGACATCATGACCAAAGAACACGGAGGCCAGATGTCAGTAGAATCTGAGTTGGGCAAATTCACTGAATTTATTTTAGACCTACCAGTATGAAAATCCTTATTGTAGACGACGAAACCGATGTAACAGATCTTTTCCGCCAGCAATTCCGGCGGGAGATAAAACAAGGAAAGATTGAAATTCTATTCGCTCACTCTGGTGCTGAAGCCCTTGAACTTTTGGAATCGGCCGACGTGGCTGACATCATTTTAATTCTGAGCGATATCAATATGCCAGGAATGACTGGATTTGATCTCCTTGAATCTGTTAAGAAGAAATTCCCCTATCTGAAAGTCATTATGGTTTCGGCCTATGGCGATGCCGCAAATCAGGATAAGGCCCGGAGCATTGGGGCAGATGGATTTGTCCCAAAACCGGTTGACTTTGATGCCCTGAAGGAGCAACTCTTCCGTCATACCCATGAAGCCTGAGTGGATTTTATTTGTGGATGATGAGCCGGATATGGAAGCTCTTGTCCTTCAGAAATTCCGTAAACAGCTGAAGGAAGAGAGGTTCAGGTTTGCTTTTGCACAAAACGGGAAGCTGGCCCTGGAAAGCCTGAAAGAAAATGAGGACATGTGCATGGTGGTAACCGACATCAATATGCCGGAAATGGATGGGCTAAAGTTGTTAACCGAGCTGAGCAAACTTGACCGTCCTCTTCGGACCATGGTTGTTTCTGCTTACGGTGACATGAAAAATATCCGAAGTGCCATGAACCGTGGGGCTTTTGATTTTGTGACCAAACCCATTGATTTTGATGATTTTGAAACCACATTGGAGAAGACTTTAGAGGATATCAGAAAGATCCGCAATTCGCTTGAAACCCAAAAAGAACTTGAGGAAGAAAGGCATCGCCGGATGGAAGCGCAGGAAGAAGGACTTCGTATTTTGGAGCGGAGTGCCCTGATGCTAAGTGAGGCGAATGTAAATCTGGAGACTCAGGTACAGGAAAGGACGAGGGAGCTGTCCAGGAAAAATGAGGAGCTTCAATTTGAAATTGAGCGGTCTGAGCATTTGCTGCTCAACATTCTTCCCTTTCAAACCGCCCAGGAGTTAAAACAATATGGCAAGGCTGAGGCCAGGTTTTACCCTGAAGTAACGGTCATGTTTACCGATTTTCGTGGTTTTACCAAGATTGCTGAGCAGTTGGGGCCCGCTGAACTGGTTGCCGAAATTGATATTTGTTTTAAGGAGTTCGACCGCATCATGGAAATCCATGGGGTTGAAAAAATAAAGACGATAGGCGATTCCTACATGGCCGCATCTGGTTTACCTCTGCCTTCTGAGGACCATGCGGAAAAAATTCTGAAGGCTGCATTTGACATCCGGGCTTACATGCTCCTTCACAAAGCTGAACGGGAAAAAGCAGGCAAGCCTGTATTTGAAGTCCGGATTGGGATTCATTCCGGACCGGTGGTAGCCGGAATAGTGGGAAGCAAGAAATTTGCCTATGACATCTGGGGAGATGCTGTAAATCTGGCCTCCAGGATGGAAACGTCCTGTGAAACCAATCATATCAACATCAGCGGAAGTACGTATGAAAAAGTGAAGCATGTTTTTGAATGTTTGTATCGGGGCCAGATTGAAGCAAAGAGCAAAGGTCTGGTGGACATGTATTATGCCATTGGGCCAATATCTGAAACCTTAGTCCCTCAAACCATGAAGCAGACCAGAACAGAACCCGATTATGAAGCTGCTATAGACTCCATTCGTACCAAACTCGAGACCGAATTGCCAGCGCATTTTCCATACCATAGTCTGCGTCACATTCTGGACGTTTATGTAATGGCGGAAAAACTAGCTGTCCTTGAAGGCGTGCCGGAAGAGGACCTTTGGTTGCTGCGCACAGCTGTGATGTTTCACGATGCCGGGTTTCTTGTCGGACCTGCCGATCATGAGGTCCGTTCTTGTGCATTAGCCAGGGAAATGCTCCCTGGATTTGGTTTTCAGCAGGAGCATATCCAAAAAATTGAAGGCATGATTCTGGCTACCCGGATTCCTCAGTCGCCCCAGAATCACCTGGAACAAATTATTTGTGATGCCGATCTGGATTATCTGGGAAGAGAAGATTTCTGGATGATTGGAGCGAGGCTTTTCGAAGAACTGAAACAACAGGGATTTGTGAAAAGTGAACAAGACTGGAACCAAAGACAAGCCGTTTTTCTGAAACAACACCAATATTTTACAGCATCTGCCCAGAGTATGCGGGATGATGGCAAAGCAGCGCATTTGAAGGCAATTGAACAAAAACTGGCTTATGGAGCAGAACAGGACCGGTTGGCTTCCCAATAACCTGCGCGTTGCCCTTGAGGATCTTGGTTTTTCAACCATTGGGGTCCTCTTGTCAGCCTACGCACTCAAAGGATTCTTGTTGCCAAAGCTTTTTCTTGCCGGTGGCATCACAGGAATTTCCATCCTGGTCAACCGGTTTTTCGATTTCAACATTTCCATTGTCCTGATTTTGGCCAACCTACCCCTTGTTCTGCTGGGAAGGTATCTGGTGAATGCCCGCTTTGCCTACAAGACCCTGGCTTGCATTGTGGGCCTGGCTTTATGCATGGAGTATATCGACTTTCCGATAGCCACTTCCGATCCATCTCTGATATCCGCTTTCGGAGGAGTTTTTCTGGGTCTGGGAATAGGACTGGCCATGAAGGCTGGCTGTTCTCTGGATGGAATCGAAATCATTGCTTTGTACACCATCCGGAAAAGTGGATTCACCATTTCTGAAATCATTTTTGCCATTAATGTGGTCATCTTTCTCCTTGCAGCGGTCAACTTCGGGACGGATGTTGCTCTTAACTCCATTCTGACTTATTACACCGCCTCCCAGGCGATCAATTTTGTAGTCGAAGGTATGGAAGAGTTTACCGGAGTAACAATTATTTCCGGGAAAAGCGAGGCCATAAAAAAGACATTGGTCATGGACCTGGGTAGAGGAATTACGGTTTACAAAGGCGAGAGGGGGTTTATGCGGGAGAGTTTTGATGTAAGCCAGGATTGCGATATTGTTTTTACTGTAATAACCCGTTTGGAGGTGCGTCGTTTAAAAAACCTGGTGTATAGGATTGATCCCAAGGCCTTTGTGTTCACCAATTCAATCAAGGAAGCGGCTGGTGGGATTTTAAAACGAAGCCGGTCTGTCAACTCCACAGAATCTTAATTCAAGTTCCATCAACAAATTCAGCAAAGTATGTATCAGATCTTATACCAAAGCCAATGCCTGATTCCTGAAGAAAAGCTGGAAACCGAAATCCGGGCCATTCTTGGTGCCGCAGGCCGAAATAATAAACGGGATGAAATAACTGGTTTGTTTCTCCTTGTGGAGAATAAGTTTCTCCAACTTATGGAAGGGGAGGAGGACCAGGTTCGAAAATGCTTTGAAAGAATTTCGGGAGACACCAGACACAATCAGGTGCGTTTGTTGATGCAGCGACCAGTAAAAGAACGTTTATTCCCCAAATGGTCGATGCATTTTTCCAGAATGAATGGGGTTGAGGCCCTTGAAAAGGTGGGTGCCAGTAAGCTTTCGGATCTCAAAATTTCCAGTTGGGAAGAGGGATTCAAAAATGACCTTGGCATTATGTTACTGGAAAGTTTTGCACGCCTGGGTGCACTTTAAACCCCAGGTTTTCTCCAACACTTATTTTTGCAAGAGGCCAATTATTCCCAGGCCCAAAAAATTTCAAATCATCCGCTGGCATGTCCGAAGCCATGCTTGCTGCGCCAATTGCGAACCGATGGTCCACAATTCGGATGGAAAGCATTGATTTTTTGAACTTTATGCCTGCTGACGAGGTCCAGAAAACAAATCCGGGTTTGAGCCCTTTGGCCTTAATTTCTGAAAACAGCAGGCATCATAGCCGGTTTTCCCTGGATCCCGATCCAATACAACCCATGACTGAGGTGATTTAGAGGAATTTCCCATTGCAGCCCCTGTCCAGTAAGA
Organism: Catalimonadaceae bacterium; assembly: GCA_044375665.1. GTDB lineage: Bacteria > Bacteroidota > Bacteroidia > Cytophagales > Flexibacteraceae > CAMDMI01. The sequence goes on along the minus strand of JBIPNA010000239.1, from coordinate 311 downwards.
CGCCTCACAACATTTCCCTGAAGATCGTATATCCTAACTTCCTGCCCGGCTTCAAGGGTTTCGGGTAATTCTATTTTTAGAAGGTCGCCCGTGGTTTTGAAAGCCCGGATCCTCCTGTCTTCCTGCTGTTGCTTTGGTTTTTGTGAGGTTACTGTTGTGGCTTTCAGAATGAAATCCTGGTAATTCCCGTAGGTATAAATTCCACAAGGGCCAAAACCATTTTCACTTTCCGAAAAACAATCGGTTCCCCATCCTGAAACCACCCGGATGGCATAGGCACCTAACGGAAGGGAATCCGGTAAGGTTAAAGT
>JBIPNA010000260.1:0-5375 GCA_044375665.1 Catalimonadaceae bacterium | reverse complement strand
TCATTAGTGGTTTAATGCCCTATAACGATTGTGTAAACGCAGTACTGCGTTTATTTCGGATATGTCTTCAGGAAGCTTAGAAGCTGGTTCGGCTTTGGTTGTGAAGGGTTTAGGCTGGTTCATGTTGCAAAAATAGAAGGAACGCCTAAAGGTCCAAATTGTCGATGGGACTAATGATCTGGTCGAATCCTTTGGTGGTGACGTGGGTGTAAATTTCGGTGGTTTTGCTGCTTTCATGTCCAAGAAGGGATTGAATATAGCGCAAATCTGTGCCCTGTTCCAGGAGATGGGTCGCAAAACTGTGCCGGAGTGTATGCACGGAGCAGGGTTTGTGGATGTTGGCTCTTTTCAGGCTGTTTTTCAAGGTTTCCTGTATGCTCCGGGCTGCATATTGTTCTCCCGCCTGGCCTTCAAACAACCATTCCTTCGGTTTGTATTTGTCCAGATATAGTTTGACAAGTTCGGCTGTTTTGTGGCCCAATAAGGTAGTTCTGTCTTTTTTTCCTTTGGATTGTACAACCCGGATTTGTTTGCGTTCAAAATCCAAATCTTTGATTTTGAGACCGATGGCTTCACTTACCCGAAGGCCGGAAGAGTAAATGAGGGTTAAAATGCATTTGTGCTTCAAATTGGGTGTGGCTTTTAGAATTTTCCGTACTTCTTCCAGATTAAGAACCATCGGGAGTTTTTTTTCAGGTCTTGGCCTGTCCAGAAAATAAAATTTTCGCTGGCCTCCTTTTACTTTTTCATAGTAGAATTTGATGGCGTTGATGGCCTGGTTCTGGTAGGAAATGCTGACTTTTCGTTCCAGAACGAGGTACTGGACAAATTCGATCACCTTTTTTTCGTCCAATTGATCGATGGGATTTAGGGGAAAATGGTTGATGAATTCTTCGAAGAGGGAAGTGTAGGTTTTGATGGTGGCCGGGCTATATCGGAGTTCCAGGAGTTTAAGGGTTAAGGTTTCCGGACAAGGTTTGTAGTTGGGTAGCGATTCGGCAGGTCGGCGTCCGCATCCTTGTCCTTCTTTGGGTTTTTCTTCCTGAAAAACTACCTCGAGTTGGAGTTCCTGGGCTGCCATACGAATTTGATTTTCAATTTTTTCGGTCCATGGAATGGTCCACCATTTGTTGTCTTTGTTCCATTTGCAGAACGGAAGTGTTTTGATGATTTTGACCATCGCCGGCTGGTAGTGAAAAACCAGTCGCAGCCTTTGATCGGTTGTTTTGATCAGGGCCAGTTGGTTTTTCCGGATTTGGGCAGATTGAAGCTCGGGTGTGGCTCCCGGCCAGGGGAGGCTTTCGTTGATTTCGATTTTGAGGATCCGGTTTTCGAACCAGGACTGAAGTTTTTCCAGGTTGTCGGGATAATGGGGGAGAATCCAGGTGTGTGTTGCAGCTTCCCATCGGATGTAGGGGAAACTGCGCAGGAAGAGGGTATCGTTTTCCTTTTTGGGAATCTTGAGAAATATTTTCCTGCCAGAAACGGAGATTTCTACATCCGGTTTTGGTGTAGGATCCGCCTGGGATGACTGGATTTGGGTTTCAGGTTGATGGCCTGGGGTTTTATTCCATTGGGCATTTGGAAAGGTCGTTTCCAAATGCTGCTTGATGAAAGGAGTACATGCCAGCAACCAGGCCCGCATTGTACTGTCCCATCTGGCGGTGGGGATCGACCTTACCTGGCTGATAATCTGTTGGTTGTATGGAAAATGCAGGGCATAGTATTCCTGCATTTCATGCCTGATGCATAAAATTTTCATTGCTCAATAGTTTCGTTTATACAGCCATATGGATGTATAGGCGCAAGTTTAGCAATTTTTTGGGTATGGTTCTTTTTATACCCTTTCGGCTTAGGGATTGACGCGAAAAGCCCGGAAAAACGGCCCTGAAACTTCCGTTTTTATTTTGCTGCATGTTTACAGGGCCGGTTTGAGGACTTGCAGCAAAAAGCCCGGCCCGTCCGAAGGCGGGAAAGCCCCAAATGAAAACAGCCCAACATCCTTATATGCCGGCAGGGGGGGGATCTTTTGGATCAGGCCCGTATGGTTATGAACGGGCACAAAAAAACCGGCTTTTTGAGCCGGCTTCCCCAAGAAACTGAAATTCTCTAGTCAACAATCAGCATGGCATCACCGTAGCTGAAGAATTTGTATTTTTCTTTCACGGCTTCCTCATAAGCCTTCATAATAACTTCATACCCTCCAAAGGCGCAGGCCATCATTAACAGGATGGATTGCGGCATATGGAAATTGGTAATCAGTGCATTGGCAATCTTAAAATCATACGGGGGAAAAATGAACTTGTCGGTCCAGCCTGAGTTTAGTTTCAGGCGGTTGGTGGATGAAACCGAGGATTCAAGGGCACGAAGACTTGTGGTGCCTACAGCACAGACTTTGCCTTTTTTATCCAGGGAAAAATTAACCCGATCTACAGTCTCCTGCGGAATATTGAAATTCTCGGAATCGGTTTTATGCTTGGTCAGATCTTCTACATCAACGGGACGGAAAGTTCCCAGTCCAACATGCAGGGTAAGCGGACTTACTTCGATGCCTTTGAGGGCAAGGCGCTTTACCAGTTGTTTTGTAAAATGAAGTCCGGCTGTGGGGGCTGCAACGGCACCTTTGTGCTCGGCAAAAATGGTCTGAAAACGTTCTTTGTCGGCCTCCTCTACATCCCTTTTGATGTAGCGGGGTAGGGGAGTCTCACCCAGTTGATCAATGAGGCGGTAAAAATCTTCGCCTACTGCATCGGTGAGAAAGCGGATGGTCCGGCCCCGGGAAGTGGTATTGTCGATAACCTCAGCCACCAGGTCTGAATCGCCAAAATAGAGTTTGTTTCCTACCCTGATTTTCCGGGCCGGATCTACAAGAACATCCCAGAGTTTGTACTCCCGGTTGAGTTCTCGCAATAGAAAAACTTCGATTTTGGCGCCTGTTTTTTCTTTGTTGCCATACATCCTGGCCGGAAAAACCTTGGTATTGTTGACCACCAGGGTGTCGCCGTCGTCGAAATAGTTGAGGATGTCTTTGAAAATTTTGTGCTCAATTTCACCTGTTTTACGGTGCACCACCATCAGGCGGGATTCATCGCGGTTTTCGGCAGGATAGAAAGCTATAAGTTCGGTGGGGAGATTAAAATTGAATTCAGATAACTTCATGAAGTATTACGGTACTTAAACCAAAAGACCGCAAAAGTAGTTAAAATCCCGTTGTCCGAGATGGTTTTTCCACATTCTTTGGTTTTTGGACGGGCTGAAACCGGATTGAACACCTGGTGTATTTGGGAAGAAAGACTGCGAAGTGACTCATTATCAATTTACCACTGAACCAATTGCGTTGCGACTTAACTTCCCAAAAAGCACAAAATCCTCTTATATCAGATAACCTGACATATACGGTTTCATTGCTGCGGTCTCGTCGTCACTTAGATTTTAATGGAAAGTTCAAGATGTCCTCCAAAGCCAAGTTTCACGATCTTTTGCAATGTAGAGATCCTGACTTCCTTAATGTTGTTTTCAATTTTAGAAATGTACGACTTAGTCGTCCCAACTTTTTCTGCAAGTTGTTCCTGAGTCATACCCAACTCCAAACGTGTGTCCTGGATAAGTGCTCCAATCTTAAAGTTTTCGTACCCTGCCTCTAACTCGTCACGCTCTTTTGTCCCACGTCTGCCATAGTTTTTCTCTTTGAACTCCTCCAAAGTCATCAGGTTCTTATTTGTCGTTTTCATACTCTGCCTTTATTTTAAGTGCTAAATCAATTTCATTCCTGGGTGTTTTCTTTGTTTTCTTTTGAAATCCGTTTGCCACAACAACCAATTGTCCCTGGTCAAAAAAGCAGAAAATCCTAAAAATATCGCTTCCAAGTTGGACACGTATTTCATACAGACCGTCGGTGTTCTCAATGTGTTTGAGATACGTTTCCGGAACCCGCTGCAAGTCTTCAACCAGGTCAAATGTCCACACAATTTTGGCCTTGACTTTTTTAGATTGGCGGTCGAAAAAGTCCTGGAAGTAATCTTTATAAAATGTGATCTTTCTGTACTTGTGCTTTTTGTCCACAGAACAAATTTACAAATGTTTCCCTAAAGTGAAACACGGATCTATGCTTTTCTGTTTAGGGACATTGTCTGTTTAACAGAAATCGCACATAATGTAGATTTTCCTTTGTGTTATAGCCACTTTCGTATTCTTCTTTTTTGTCGGTTTTCCTCAATTTGATCTTTTTCAAGCTTGGTGGGCTTGGATTATTCCCGTAAGTTTGCAATCCTTTTTTTCAACGGTTCTATCCAGGAACACATGCAAAACACCTCTACGACGCCTACCGAAGATTTAAATCCATTGCAGACAGAGCTGACAGAAACCAGTCTGCAGGATACGAATTCTGAGGGATCACCTGAAAATGCTGCAGACGCAACAGAAACTTCAGGTTCTACTTCTTTTGCTGATCCAGACAACAATGCCTCATTGGATATGGCTTCGGATTCATCCCCTCAGGATGAGCCCGAAAACAATTATTCTGAACATCCTGAAGCCATGCACCATGAAGTGGTTTCGCCGGAAGAGCCAGAGCCAGAGGCAGATAATATTCAGACAGTTACAGAAACAGAAAATCAACCGGATGCAGTTTCTGCCCCGGACTCTGAGGTTGTTGCTGAAGAGCCATTGGTTTCTGAAGAGGTTGCCGAAACCCTTTCCGAGGCCATACCTCAGGAAGAGGCGACCGTTTCAGATGCATTGAAAAACGAAGATTCCCAGGAAGAACCAGAGGCCGAAGCATCAGCAACAACTGGTTTAACAGAGGAAACTACCCCTTCATCCCACGAAATTGAAGTATCCGATGCCGGACAGACGGCTCCGGATACACTTCTTCATATAGAGGAGCACGAGCTTGAGGAAATGGAAAAGGCGGAGTCCACCATGGAGGCCGATGATTTTTCCAATTTAAGCACAGAAGATCTGGTCAAGCTGACCGAACAGCTTAACCGGGACGGCGATCCTGTTGTGGCTGGCCGGGTGATTCAGAAAATTAAGCCTTTGTTTGAAAGCCGTTTCGAACAGGAGAAAGCCGAAGCAATGGAGAAGTTTGTCGCTGAAGGTGGCGATCCTGCCACTTTCGAATACAAGCACCATGCACTTGGACAGCGTTTTTTCCAGGCACTGAAAGGCATCAACGAGAAACGGAAAATCAACCAGGCATTTCAGCAAAAGGAGCGGGGTAAAAACCTTGAAGCCAAGCTCAATATGTTGGAAGAGCTCCGCAAACTGGTCGACGACCACGAGCATGCCCCTGGTTATGATAAATTTAAGGTCATTCGCGATGAATGGCGGAAAGTAGGTCCGGTTGGTCCCGAACATGCGCAGAACCTGAATGC
>JBIPNA010000238.1:0-5645 GCA_044375665.1 Catalimonadaceae bacterium | reverse complement strand
CCTGTTGCGCCTGAAATGGTGGTTGTTCCCCAAGCATATTCTCCGGCTACTGCAGGAAGGTTTCCCCGACAGGTTTTTTCAAATTCCATATCGGTCAAAGGCCGCAGCCCGCTCCAGTCCAGATAGGCAGCCAAATCAGCCCAGCTCAGGTAGCCTGCAGCTACATTTGGCAGGGAGGTGGTGTAAACTCCGGCAGAAACACTTATGCCATACCGGTACAAAGCAGAAACTCCATTAAACCGGAGTGTTGCCTGAGAGGTTGTCAAACTATTGAGAAAATCCACATATTGTTGCTGGCTTATCTCGTATTTCATTGCGTAATAAGCATTGAATCCATTTGGCCAACTGGCAGATCCTGGTGCAGTTTGTCCTGAAGGAAATCCACCTGTTGCGCCACCTAGAATTCCTGTTCCAGTTGGTGCAGTAGTAGAAGTTGCAGTGCTGATGGTGGTGCTGGAAAAAGAATTTGTTCCACCTCCGCCGCCAACATTAAAAGCTGCCTGAGGAACATAAACCATTTCGGTAGCATGAGCCTGGATTTCAACTACTGCATTATCTGCCACTCCGTTGGATCCATAATTCCAACGGACCTGGGTGTTCGTACAAGTAAAAGTACCTGTTCCGGTTGCGCTCCGATGGATAAAAATACCAACACCAGGATTACTGCTGATGTTGTAAAAGGCGCCCATATTGAGCAGTCCCGTAGAAATGGTGGAACCTGTTGGTGCTACATGGCCGGTATTGCTTAAAGAAGCTCTGGACCATGCTCCACCATTTACACGATATTTAAAAAATATCCACGCCGCATCCCAGTTTGCCGGACCGAAACCAAGCCGATGGGAATTGTCCCAACTCACTGTGAATTGTATCTGGGTAAAGTTGGCACCGTTATTGGCCCCTGCTGAAATGTTTTGTCCTGTCAGACTAACATTGGTAATGGAAATGTTGTTGGCCTGACTAACCCATGTCAAACCCAATGCGAAAAGAAGTAAAAGGAGATTTTTCATGATGGAATAAAGTTTAATCGTAAGTGAAACTCATTTGCGACTAATTTAGTTCGAAAGTTACAATTATTTTATTTTCGTTGAAATTTTTTTGAAAAAATTTAATTTTTCCGTGAAAAAATTTAAATTTTTTGAGTCTTTATTTTTGACCCCACAAAGATAATGGCTTGCAATTGAAAAAACGGCATAGAACGATAAAATCCAATGAATCTTCGGTGGTAGTTACTTCAAGCCAAATAGGCTACTTCTCGAAGTCTTTATACAATAGGCTTGGTTGGATTCCTGTGTTGTTCTGGTACTTGCCGCTGACATACAGGTCGTAATCTCCTTCAATGGCGTGATAGTAGATCTGGCAAATCTCTACTCCAGGATAAATCCGGATCGGTTGGACACAAAAGATCTCCAATGTCCAGAAACCTGCAAATCCAACATCCCCGAATCCGGCAGTGACATGTATAAAAAGACCCAGGCGACCAATAGAGGAACGGCCTTCCAACATGGGAACCAATTTCTCTGTCCGGGTAAATTCAACTGTCCGTCCAAGGTAAAGCGTGTTGGTCTCCAGTAACAAACCCTCTTCCGGAATGGTGATTGGCTTTGTGGAATTGGGCGTTTTCATATCTAAAACACTGTTTTCATAAACCAGTAATTCATTATGAAGCCTTAGATTGTAACTATTGGGATTGATCAGAGCCGGATCAAAAGGCTCAATGTGAATATCTTTGCCTAACCGGTTTTGGATTTCTTTTCCCGAAAGAATCATTTCGTAATTGGTAATGGTCCGCGAGTATCCGAAAATCCTTCGATTTCTATCAGGGGATTTTGTTCAAGCAGATGATGAATAAATTCCTCCGGATCCCTGGGAGAAATATAGATTTCATCCCAACGGTTGAATGTCAGGACCATACCTCCAAAAGCAAGAGCAGCACGAAGGCCAACAAACAACCCTTTGTTCTTTTTTATTTTTTTGATGGAGGAAATCTGGATTTTCCCGAAAAACGGGCCAGAGTGGTATTCAATGGTCCCCGGTCGTATCGAATAATAAGTGCCGAACCAGAACCATAACAAAAGGCCAGCCGGCATCATGATCAAAATGGCCCTCGGTTCCCAGGCGTCTCTGTGTAAAAATAAAATTCTGGCAGTAAGAATGCTCAGCAAAACGATACACCCCAGAAACAGAATTCCTGTAAGCAGGCTTTTTTTAGATGGGAACCGCATTTTCATATTGCGGTTTTATTTTCCCCTCAATCCTACCTTTTCTGAAAACCTGTCGGTTTTGGGCAAGACCATGCCTTCTTTGTTTTCTCTCTTCTTCCGGCAAATGAATTTCGTCCCTGCAGTTGTCGGAACAGCAACCTTCCATTTTGTCAGCACAATCCTGGCATTGAATAAAAAGCAAATGGCAGGCTTCGTTTCTGCAATTGGTATGGGTGTCGGCCAATTGACCACATTGATGGCAATGGGAAATGATCTCCTCGCTGATCCGCTCTCCCAAACGCTCATCAAAAACAAAATTTTTCCCTTTGAATTTGTTTTCCAGTCCATTTTCGCGGACATCCCTGGCGTATTTGATAATGCCTCCTTCCAGCTGGTACACCTTCGGAAAACCCTGGTGTTTGAACCAGGCCGAAGCTTTTTCGCAGCGAATTCCTCCTGTGCAATACATCACAATTGCCTTGTCCCTGTGGGGTTGAAGCATTTCCTCAATGATGGGAAGGGAATCCCGGAATGTATCTACATCAGGGCAAATGGCATTTTCAAAATGGCCAATTTCGCTTTCGTAGTGGTTTCGCATATCAACCACAATAGTGCCTGGCTGGTCCACCAAAGCGTTAAATGCTTCAGCTTTTAAATGGATTCCACTATTGGAAGGGTCAAAGCTGGTATCATCAAGACCGTCTGCCACAATTTTCTTCCTTAGTTTAACCTTCAAAACCACAAAAGAAACCGGGTTGTCTTCAATCGCAAGATTGAGTCGGTTGCCCTTCAAAAATTCAATGGTATCCATCGCTTCTACAAATCGGCCCCATTGATTTTCAGGAACAGAAATCTGGGCATTGATCCCTTCTGAAGCAACATAAATCCTTCCCAGAACGCCTATTGGCTCAAGAAGCAGGTATAGGTGGTCCCTAAAAACCGAGGGGTTCGGGAGGAGTTGATATTTGTAGAAGGAAACCGTCCGCCTTGGCTCTGGCTGCTGCAGGAGTTTGTCTTTCAGTTCCTTTTTATTGACGGCGTTGTGGAGTTTCTGTTTCATGGGTGGCGGTGCTCAAAAGCAGATTTTCCTGCTTCAATATCGGTTTTGCAGATTTCCCTGAAGGATTTTTCCAAAAAGAGACTGGGTTGACAGCAGGATTTGTCCAATATGGTAATCCGGGTACCATTTTTGCCGGCAGATTGAATCAGAATGGCATCGTCTTTCAACTCCGTTTTACCGGAAACTTCCCTGATCCAGGTTTTCAGTTCTTCAGATGTACCCATATCGTGAAGGCGAATTTCCACTTTTTTTCCCATTTCATGCCTTGATTTTCCTCATCGGGTTTTACAATCCATTGAGATTTGCCTGTTTTGCAGTTGTTTCGGATCCCTTTCTGGTTCAACATTTCCATTGTCGTCTGCCGTTTTTGAAGTTCGTATTCCTGTTGAGGCCTTTTCAACAGAAGACCGGTTAAAGTCTGCAGTACTTTTGGCCGCAGGACAAAAAGATGTTCCGGGGATCCAGTTTGAAATCCTTAAGAAAAGCCTGGATGCCAGAGGCAGGCAGCTTTTTTTTCAGTTGAAGGTGGCCATTGGCTTTGATTTATCAGAACACCGCCGTCTTGATTTTGATCCGGATGCTTTGCCTTTTGTCGCAGCAGGAGAACCCGTTCTGGTCATCGGTGCCGGACCGGCAGGTATGTTTGCTGCCCTGGAACTGATTGCATTGGGAAAGAAACCCATTGTCCTTGAAAGAGGAAAAGATGTGAGGGAACGTCGCAGAGATTTGGCTGATCTTAACAAAGCCGATAAAGTTCATCCTGATTCAAACTATTGTTTTGGCGAAGGGGGTGCCGGAACTTATTCAGACGGCAAATTGTACACCCGTTCCAATAAGCGGGGTGACATTCGAAGGGTCCTTGAAATTCTGGTCCGACATGGCGCTTCCCCCGAAATCCTCATAGAAGCCCATCCCCATATCGGTACCAATAAATTGCCGCCCCTGGTTTCAGCCTTGCGGGAGACAATCCTGGCCCATGGCGGAGAATTTCACTTCCATCAGCGTGTGGAGCGCATCCTGGTTCGAAATCAATCTATCATGGGTGTTCTTTGTGCAGGTGGACAAACATGGAATGCCAACAACCTGATTCTGGCTACTGGCCATAGTGCAAGGGACATTTTCAGTTTGTTAAACAGCCAAAAAATCCGGATTGAGGTAAAACCATTTGCTCTGGGGTTTCGGGTGGAGCATCCTCAGACCCTTATAGATGGCATTCAATACAAAGGAAGGGAACGTGGCGACTTTCTTCCTGCCGCATCTTATGCTCTTGTTCATCAGGCCAATACATCCAAAGGGGTAAAGGGTGTTTTTTCATTTTGCATGTGTCCCGGCGGATTCATTGTTCCTTCTATGACGGCTGAAGGTGAGTTGGTGGTGAATGGAATGTCTCCTTCAAGGCGCAATTCCCGTTTTGCCAATTCAGGAATTGTGGTTGCCGTAGATCAGACAGAATTTGCTCCTTATGAAGCCCAGGGTCCTTTGGCAGGAATGGTGTTTCAGGCGGAAATGGAGCAAAGGGCAGCGGCATTCCTGCCAGGGAAGCTGGCGGCTCCGGCTCAAAGACTAATCGATTTTACAGAAGGGAAGATATCTTCCGATTTTCCTGATTGTTCCTATCAGCCAGGCCTTGTTTCTGCCCCTTTAGCAGAAATTCTGCCGGCCCATCTAGGGGAAGCTTTACGCCAGGGTTTCCGATTCTTTGGAAAAAAAATGCCCGGATACCTCACCAACGAGGCAGTACTTTTGGGTATGGAGAGCAGGACTTCTTCTCCTGTGAAAATCCCACGGGATCCGGTTTCTGCCGAACATCCTGAAATTAAAGGACTATTTCCATGTGGGGAAGGTGCCGGATATGCCGGAGGAATTATGTCAGCAGCCCTTGATGGGATTTTTGTTGCCCGCCAGATCCGTTGAGATTGATGATAAGAACTTATTCCACAACTTCTTTCGCTTAGGGCTGTCGGATCCCATCCCAGCAGGCATCAATGATCCAAATAACCTGATCCTGGTTCAGGGTTTTGCCTGCAGACAGATTGGTCTTAATCACATTCGTTAAAGAGAGCCGGACAAATTGATTGATGAGCGAAATCTCGTTCAACTTAATTTTTCCTGACTCCTGGCCTTCTTTAATTATTGCCCTTGTTTCAGCATAAAATGCTACAGAAGGAAGGGTTCCGATTTTTGGATAAAGATGGGTTGTGGAAACCTGGTCCATATAAATCATATCAAATGGACGTTCTACACAAAATGTGGCGAATGAAAGCCACCAAATTTTAAACCTGGTTTCGATATCAGCGCTTTTTTTGTAACGACTGGCAATAAAACTTGCCATATCCTGATTTATCTGGTCGAACTGAGAGCCAAATTCAAGATCTGATAGCGTT
>JBIPNA010000014.1:0-20785 GCA_044375665.1 Catalimonadaceae bacterium | reverse complement strand
CGGGGTCAGGAGAAAAACCTTTCCCTTTTCATAGGCCCGAATTGACCCGATGGGATCATAAAGAGACAATGAATCCCAGGAAACAGTCCCGGGGGTTCTTGTTTTCAGATCCAGAAAGAGAAATTTATTGTCTAGCCTCAGTGCACACCATTTCCCGTCTTCGGAAGGCAAAATGGAAGTATAAATGGGTTGCAAAATCCATTTTCCTTTGGCCAATTCCCAGATGCCGTTTTTGCTTTCTTTTTGAACCACAACCAAACCGTTGGACAAAACCTGCGCAAACTCTCCGCCGGGATCCGGGAGCAAAAGTCTGCCTCTGGTGTCCATTACCTGCCAGACACCTTTTTCAGAAACGGCAGAATATCCATCGGTAAATTGCTGTACTGATTTAAAACGGGGTGGCTGAATTTCTCCACCCCTAAAATTCCTGAATCCAATCTGGTCTTCTTTCCGGACCTGGAGAAATGGTCCGTTAATGCTTATTGACTGGAATTCAGGTCTTACGATAATGAAAGCCAGCGCATTGAATGCACCCCACTTCCCATCGTTGGATTGATAGAGGAACAGGTTTTTTGATTTCCGCTCCACCTTGCGCATACCTTGAATAATAATCCGGCCGTCTCCATAATAGACCAAATCCTGTGATGTGCTTTTCCGGCAAATGGCTGCTGAATCGCTGATGGAAGAAACATCTTCATAAGCAGGCAAGACAATCATGCGTCCATTCTCTTTGCTGATCAGCCCCCACTGCCCTTGTTTTTTGACCCAGGACATTGTGCCGCTGTAAAGGTTGATTTCTTTTACTTCCTCATATTGAAGTGGAACCAGGAGCCGGCCGCGGGCATCTGCCAAACCCCAGAGTCCGCCTGACTTTACCCAGCCTTTGCCATCCGTGAAGGAAGCAATTTCATCGTAGTCTGCCGGAACCACCAAAACCCCTTCGCAGTTGATAACGCCAAACTTTTTTCCTTGTTGAACAATTGCATTCTTGCCAATAAACCTACCTGCTTTCAGGAAAACAGGAGGAATCCGGAATTCACCCAGTGCATTTACATATCCAAACAGCCGGGTCTTTCGATCCTTCCTGGAAAACAGCTCTTCCTCACAATCGTATCCCTGCGCCTGAATTTGGGTGGAAAACAGAAGCAGGCATAAAAAAAATGCAATGGCTTTTTGGAAACGGAAGTCCTTCATAAAAGGCAATATTTCAAGCAAAAGAGAGCGAAAAGTACGAAAACCGGATGGCAAAGTTTGATGGAGGAGCACTGAAAAAATAAAAGCCACCAGGTTCTGGTGGCTTTAAAATCTTTGGATAGTTTGAATCAGGCTCTTTCGAGGGTTTTTTCCTTAAACTTCTTGATTTGTGTTTTTAAGGCTTCCATGGCCTCGTCAGCAGCAGCCTCGAATGAACTGCTGTTTTCTTTGGCAAACAAGGTATGGCCTGGAACAGTCAGTTTAATCTCAACCACTTTATTTTCCTGAGAACCACTGTCTTTATTGATTCTCAGGAAAACTTCACCACCTGTAATCCGGTCGTAGAAGGTATCCAGTTTTTCAGCTTTTTTTTGGATGTAGTCAAGGAGTTTGCGATCTGCGTTGAAGTGAATGGAATGCATTTGGAGCTTCATACGGAACTTTTTTTTTAAGTTAAACAAATATTAAATGGATTCATCGGCAGCTTTCCTGGCCCTGGGATGTGCCAGTTGGTAAGCCTGTTTCAGCTTTGCAACGGTGTTGTGGGCATAAACCTGTGTGGCCGCCAGAGAAGCATGTCCCAATAGTTCCTTGATGGAACTGATTTCTGCCCCTGCATTTAACAAATGCGAAGCAAAAGTGTGTCGCAACACATGTGGGCTCTTTTTGCGTTCAGTGGTTACCAAACCGAGGTATTTTTTCACAACCCGTTCAACAAAAACCGGATAAGCAGGTTTTCCTTTGTCGTTCAGGATCAGAAAGTTGCTATTTAAATCTGGTAGTTGTGTTTCAATGGCAGTCAGATATTCCTGGATTAGCTGAACTAAATTCTGATGGAGTGGAATCCACCTTTCTTTGCTTCGCTTTCCGAAAACCAGTACCCTGGCATCTGCCAGAGAAATGGAGTCGCGGGTTAAGCCAAGCAACTCCGACAACCGCATCCCGGTGCCGTAAAGCATTTCCAGAATCAGGCGATCTCGAAGACCTGAAAAATCGGAAGAAAAATTAATATGCTCAAACAAATTATTAATATTCTCTTCACGAATAAATACGGGCAATCTTCCAGGCTTTTTAAGTGAACGAATTCCTGTCATGGGGTGATTCTCTATTTTTCCTTCCATGCGGAGAAAGTTAAAATAGGACCGTAACGTAGACATTTTACGGTTGATAGAGACTGGTTCATATCCGGACTCACTCAACTCAATCATCCAATGCCTTATTTCTGAACGGGTTGCAGACTCCGGTTTTCCCAAAGATTGTGTTTCCAGAAAACGGGAAAACTGCTCCAGATCGTTTTTTACTGCAAGAAGCGTGTGCTTGCTTCTTCGCTTTTGGTATTGGAGATATTGTAAAAAAAAGGCGGTCATTTCCGTTACGAAAATGACCGCCTTTATATTATAAATCCAGTTCTATTTTACTGAATTTCTTTCTCGTTCATTTGCTGCTTGTAAACCGCACGAATAATTTCATTCCGACGTGCGACGGAAGGCTTGGTAAAGGCAGATCTTCTGCGTAGTTCACGCAAAACTCCGGTTCTTTCAAACTTCTTTTTGAAACGCTTCAGCGCTTTATCGATTGACTCGTTTTCTTTTACCGTAATTACAAGCATATTTTTTAAAATGGGCTGCAAATGTAAAAAGCTCTAATGTCTTCTGCAACAGGTTAATTTATTTTTTAGCAGGTTTTACATCCACAACCTCAACATCGAAAACCAGGGCTGCATTCGGTCCAATCGGAGAACCGGGCATTCCACCCTCTCCATAACCTAACTTACTGGGAATTACCAATGTAGCCTTGGTTCCTTTTGGCAACATTTGCATAGCCTCATCCCATCCCGGAATCACAGCACCTTGCCCGACAGGGAAAGAGAATGGCTGATTGCGTTGGTAAGAATTATCAAATTCCTGTCCATCTGACAGGGTTTTCCCTGAATAATGCACAGAGATGGTGTCGCCCATCATGGCTTTGGGACCTGTACCCATGGTTTGAATCGAAACAAATAAACCACTGGCCGTTTTTTCGGCCTTCAGCCCTTTGGAGGATATAAAAGCATCAATGGCTTTTGTCTGGTTGCTTTCGACACTGGCAGCATTTTCGAGTTTGATTACCCGCACGCAGTACAGCAATTTAGATCCGGGAGGTAAAAATTTTGGCCGTTCGTTAGGAGCCTGTCCCTTAAATATAGAATCGGTAGGCACCCAGAAATTGGCCGAATCACCTTCTGACAACATAACCAGGGCTTCTTCAAACGACCCTTTCATGGTTGGAGCCAATATCTTACTTGAAATTGGCTTTCCCATTTTGTAAGTACTGCCCAATACAGAATCTTTTTCTGTTTTATACGTCAGGTGGAGGGTAATGAAATCACCTACTTTGGCCAGGGGTCCTTCTTTATCATCCACAAACTCATACTCCAGGCCAGTAGGCGTGGTATTTTTTTTGCCGGGCATTTTATCGCATGAGAAAATCAGTCCGGCACCCAAAGCCAAAATGGCCAGGCGCGTCAACGTAGGTTGCAACATCAGGAAAGTGTATTGTTAAAATATGAATCAAATGATTTTACAAGATCGGTCCGGCTTTCACGAATGGCTTCGTTTAACCGAAACCTCGTAGATTCCAAATCAGTATCTGATTTTCCTCCAGAGGCATTTTTGTGGCCCCCACCCTCAAAATACCGGCGGGCAAAGGCATTAACATCAAAGTCTCCAATGGACCGAAACGACAATTTTACATGGTCCTTCCGATCGATGATGACGACCCCAAGTACGATTCCCTTTATAGACAATGCATAGTTTACAATGCCTTCGGTATCTCCGGTTTCTACTTTGTACTCTTTTATTTCTGACTTTGAAATGCAAATAACTGCGGCATGCAGATCTGGAAGGACTTCAAGTTTATCCTTCAGTACAAACCCAAGAAATCTTAAGCGGTTGAGGTGGTTGTTGTCGTACACCAGCTTATGAATCCGGCTTGGATTTACCCCAATCCGGAGCAAATCTGCCACAATCAGGTGAACGGTTCGGTTGGTACTTGGATGACGAAACGAACCGGTATCTGTAACTAATCCGGCATACAGACATTCAGCAATAGACAAATCGATCAGGTCGTGATCCCCAAGCAGGGTAATGAGATCGAAAATCAGTTCACATGTTGCAGCTGCCCGGGTATCCCAAACCTTAAATCTGGCAAAATCATCAGGCTGAAGATGGTGATCGACCATGATCCTGATGGCCGGACTTTCTTCCACCCAAGGACCCAGATCGTTGATCCTGGACAAGCTATTGAAGTCCAGACAAAAAATAATATTGGCCTCTTTAAAATACTGAGGCAATGCCGGATTGGGATGGTCTTTATCAAAAGCCAGTACCTCTGTTTGCCCCGGCATCCAATCCAGAAAAGGGGGATAGTCGGAAGGCGTAATTACCAATACATCGTGGCCCTTTTTCCTGAGATACCGGTAAAGGGCAAGAGAAGAGCCTAAAGCATCGGCATCTGGCTTGTGGTGTGTCGTTATGACTATTTTCTGAGGGATAGCCAATAATTGGGACACCCGATCCAGGTCCTCCGGACTGAGCAGCTGATAAGGCAAAAACTCGCTCAACTCCGGATTAACGAGGGATACTGAATTCAACATTTGGTTCTTTAGATTTCACCGGATGCACCGGCTGTATATCGAAGGTTTGACCCTCCATGGCAAGGAGTGTATCTGGAAACTCGGCTCTGGCTTCCTCTAAAAAAGGCTGAACATCGAAGTAGCGGGAAGAAAAATGACCGATCAGCAGCTGCCGGACACCATGTTGAAAAGCAAAACGTCCAGCTTCGGAAGCAGTAGAATGGAAGGTGGTTTCTGCCCTTGCGGCCATATCTTCCGTAAAAGTGGCTTCATGGTATAGCAGGTTTGCATTTTGTACCTCCGGCATTATTTCGGCAGAGACACGTGTGTCGGCACAATAGACATACTTCCTCGGTACTGGAGGGGGCGTAGTGAGCTGGTCGTTTCGCCAGAACTTGCCGGTAGGATCTGTAATATCTTTACCTTCTTTGAGCTCCAGCATATTCTCACGGCTTATTTCCGGCGGCAATTGTTCCCTGTTGAGCCGGTATTTGCGTAGCTTTTCTTCAAAAATAAAACCGAAACAGGGGATTCTGTGGTTCATCCGGATAGGCCGGATCTGCAGATCCTCGTTTTCAAAAAGCAATTCTCCCGATTCTGTAACCAGATGAAAATGAAGTGGGTAATTTAATCTTGATTCGGAATACCGAAGCTGAACGGTAATGATTTCATCGAGTCCCATAGGACCATAAATATGAAGATCCTCTGTTCTGCCCTGGAGATGGAAAGTAAAAATAAGGCCCATCAGACCCAGGTAATGATCGCCATGGAGGTGACTGATGAAAATATGGTGGATTCTGCTGTTGCGAACCTGAAACCGCATCAGCTGAATCTGGGTTGCTTCACCACAATCTACCAGAAAAAGGGTTTGGTTGTTGTTGACCAGCTGGGCAGTTTGATGTCGGCCAAAAGCAAAAGAGGCCGAATTACAGCCCAATATTTTAACGTCGAAAGTCAAAATCAGTTGTCCTGAGAATCCGCCCGAAGCTGGTTCTCAATTTCATTGAACATGACTAAATCGACTGCTTCTTCAACTGTAGGGACGATGCTGAGCACGGTATCCAATTGAGAAATCCGGACCAGTTTGGCAACGTGATCTGACAATGCACAAAGAACAAAAGAACCTTGCACTTCCTGGCACAATCTGTTTCCTACCAGAATAGCGCTCAATCCGCTGGAATCGGAGTAACGAACCCCTGACATGTCGAAAATGATGTTTTTGACGCCTTCCTGGATCAGGGTTACAAAATAGGCTTTCAGATCGCTGGAAATGGTGGTATCAAGCTTTTCATTGCCCAAACGTACTGTAGTAAACTGGTCTTTCTGATTCCGTTCAATATTGATCATCTTTTGCCCGGTTGTCGATTTAGAATGCCAAATATATTTTTTTCTATCCGTCCGGCAATATCGGGTTCCAAATTTAACTGTGGCTTGAAACCGGTAAGTAGCTCAAAGAGTTGAAGATAACGGTCGGTTATCTGACCCACAAAATCATCGTCCATCTGAGGCATTACTTGTCCTTCTTTTCCCATAAAGCCATTCTCCATCAACCAGACCCGCACAAATTCTTTCGACAACTGCCTGGGTTTTTCACCATTTTGTATCCGGTTACCAAAATCATTGGCATAAAAATACCTGGATGAATCCGGTGTATGAATTTCATCCATCAGCAGAATCTTATCTGCAATACGACCAAACTCATATTTTGTATCGGCCAGGATCAAACCCCGTTGCGATGCCATTTCCTGACCTTTGGCATAGAGCGCAAGGGTGAACTTTTCAAGAGTTGCCCAATCTTCTTCGGTAACAAGGCCATTTTGAAACAGACTTTCTTTCGAAATATCTTCATCATGACCTTCTTTCGCTTTGGTGGTTGGTGTAATAATGGGTTCCGGAAAACGGTCAAACTCCTGCATACCATCTGGCATAGCCACACCACAGATTTCCCTCAAACCCGATTGGTACAACCTCCATGCATGACCGGTCAGATAACCACGGATAACCATTTCTACCGGAATGGGGGTACAAACCTTCCCAAAAGAGACATTCGGGTCTGGAGTAGACTCAAGCCAACTGGGCACCAGATGCTGGGTATGTCTTAAGAAATAAGCGGCCAGTTGATTGAGGATGGCCCCCTTTTGAGGAATGGGCCGGGGTAGAATGACATCGAATGCCGAAATCCTGTCACTGGCTACCATCGCCATTTTATCACCAAAAAAATAAATGTCCCTGACTTTGCCCCTGTAAAAACCAGTCTGTGCCGGAAATTGAAAATGGGTTTCGGATATGCTGTACACGCCGGAAATCGAAAGCCCAAAGGTAAACAGGGATTATGTATACAGGATTTTTAGTTGTGTAAATTCTGCTGCTGATGCCAAAAGTCTTTTAGAAAATGTTTTCGTATGTCCTGTTCCTGAGGCATAAATGTCTTCCATCGATGAAAAATATGCGGTGAAAAAAGTGAAGAGGCTTCGCTGTGGAGCAAAGCCTCTATTGTGGGTTGAAAGTAATTAGATAATGGCTACCTTTTCGGAAGGTTGTGGAGGATCAACGGAGCAGATAAAGGCCCGATTAATCCCGGCAATACCCGGACCATTTCCTCCGGATTTCTCTGTCGATGCTTTGCTTTGCCTGGTGCAATTGGGAACTGGAAGAGGATGGGAACCACAATTCCAAGCAACAAAAATCTCTGTCGGAAGCGGTTAATCCCATTCATCGTCTTCGTGGTTTGGTGGTTCAGGGGAATCAGGATCTTCCTGTGTGCCTTCAGATCTGGACGGCTTTTCGGGACAGGTCAGGCATTTCAAACCTGCTTCGGTGTATATCCATTGATTGCCCTCCAGATGCTTCGGGGCATACCCATAGGGATGAAGGGTATTCAACAAGATCTCCTCCAATTTAGGGTCCATGGTAAATACCTGATTCAATGGCATGTGTAAAATCATTTTCAATCTTGGAAAGCGAAACGGTTTGTTGTTATCGATGCGAAGATTGGCATCAAAAATCAGGGTCGAATCTTCCTGATGCGCATCATATTCCACTTCCATTGCATTTTGATTGGCATCTTTCCAGGATCTTCCCTGTGCTTTGAACCTCTGACTCAACATCGGGTAAGTCTCCGACCATGACCGGATGGTCAGGGATACAGGATAAAGTTCAAGGTGCTTCTCTTCCGGATTATTCATCCGGATGTGCATAGACTTATATCCGCCCACAAACATTTTCTTCGTCGTATAAGCACCATCGCTGGTAAAATTTCGGGCCAGCGGAAGGACGGCAAATCCGAATCCAATGGCTCCGATCAAAAACAAGGTGACCAATACCGTAAGTACCAGAGGCCGAACCAGGGTTTTTCTCAAAAACAGACTTAAGGAAACCATCAGAATCAAAACCACCGGGATGAAAATGGCCACGGAACCAAAGCCTATAATCCATGGACTGATTTCTCCTGCAATTCGTGGAACAGGAATATCCCCCAGTTGAATATGGTCCTCCCATCCGGGCAATAGTCCCAAAGAAGCCATTACAAGAAGGATGCACCCAAACAGCAGCACGCCGCCGATCAGGAACAAAACAAAACCGACAAACAAGCGGAAGGCCTCAAATAAAAACCGCATCATCGGTGCCAGAGCAGCAATCACCATAGAAATGATCTTGAATGGGAAAACCAGGATCCGCACCAGTAAACTCTCGGTATTCTTGTCTTCCAGCTTTACATTTCTCTTAATCCGGTCCTCGATGTTGGAAAGCGTTACTGGCTCTCCTTCCATCTGCATTTCATCTGTTACCGTTTTTGCCTCCGGGGTAAGGGCCCACAAAATGATGTAAAACAAAACGCCACTTCCACCCGCTGCGATGAACAGGACAAAGATCACCCGAACGACAACCGGATCAATCCCGAAAAACGAAGCAATTCCTCCCGCAACACCTCCCAGGACTTTGTCTTTCCTGTTTCTGAAAAACTTGCGGAATTTTCCTTTGTTGTCAAGATTTGACTGGCCAGGCATCGCTATCCATAAAATGATGTAGGATAAAAAGACAAAACCAGAAATCGGCGGAAGAATAAATAGTCCAAAAAATCCGGCCAGCGTTGCAAGGCGAACCCAAAGCGGATTGATCTCAAAATAGGCAGCTATCCCTGAACAAACCCCTCCTACCAGGGCATTTGATGTATCCCGGTACAATCGGCGGGTACCTGAAAATGTATCATCACCTGCATTGGATGATCCATTTCCTGAATGTGCCTGAGACTGCCCCGCCTCTTCTTCCCCAACCATGTCTTCTACTGTACCCATCTGGCGGACAACAAGTTCTACATCTTCGATGGAAATGGCCTGTTTTCCTCCGGTGATGATGCCGGAAAAAATTTCAGCAATCCTTGTTTCAATGTCTCCAAGGATATCAGCGCCGCCTTCTACGGTCAGAAAATACTGTTTTACCGACTGGAGATACTTCTGCAAGGCCTCGTAAGCGTCTTCCTCTATATGGAAAACGATGCCGGCAAGGTTGATTGTGATGGTCTTTTTCATGGCAAGTCAGAACTAGGAGTGGCTTGAGCAATAATCCGGGTTTTGGTCATAATCTGGCTGACTGAAGACGTCATCTCCAACCAGGTATTGCCGAGTTCTTCCAGAAACGAACTTCCGGTTTCCGTCAGCATATAGTATTTTCGGGGAGGTCCGGAGGAGGATTCCACCCATTTGTAGTCCAGATAGCCCGAATTTTTCAATCGGGTAAGTAATGGATACAAGGTGCCTTCCACCACCATCATTTTTGCCTGGGTCAACTCCTGGATCATGTCGGATGTGTACACCTCCCCCCGCGAT
The DNA here is from genome assembly GCA_044375665.1 of Catalimonadaceae bacterium. Classification (GTDB taxonomy): domain Bacteria; phylum Bacteroidota; class Bacteroidia; order Cytophagales; family Flexibacteraceae; genus CAMDMI01. Next base: position 11,152 of record JBIPNA010000014.1, on the reverse strand, counting down.
ATGATGTTGAGGATGCACAATTCCAACACGCCTTTGCGGAGCTGAACCTGAATGTTGTCGATGCTCATACTTCAATGGTTGGTTGTTGAGACAAAAGTATGGAAGGTACTTTGCATTACAAAGTACCTTGGTTAAAATTTTTCTGTTTTATACCCAGTACCGGCTTATGCTATGTTCTATGCACTCTTTAAGTCATTGCTTTTCAGTTACTTTACAAAAATTCGAACTCTAAATATTTGTGAAAAAAAAATTTCCTAACCCCAAATAATCAAGCTTTCCCTCCAAACCTGGACCCGAAACCCAGGGCTTATTCCGGATAGATCTTCAAAAAAACCTCCCGGTGCTGACCCCTCCTCCCTTCTTAACCACCGAATATTTCCTTTTTTTGGCGGGTTGAAGGCGTCCTGATAGCTTTGCAACCCGTATTCAAAGATTCATGAACCATACCAAATACATCTTTGTTACGGGAGGCGTCACTTCATCGCTGGGCAAAGGCATTATAGCTGCCTCACTGGCCAAACTTCTGCAATCCAGGGGTTTTTCGGTAACCATTCAAAAATTCGATCCCTATCTCAACATCGATCCGGGGACACTCAATCCTTACGAGCATGGAGAATGCTATGTAACCGAAGATGGCGCAGAAACCGATCTCGACCTTGGCCACTACGAAAGATTCCTCAATACCCCGACTTCCCAGGCCAACAACATCACCACCGGGCGCATTTACAACAATGTCATAACCCGGGAAAGAAAAGGTGAATACCTGGGAAAAACAGTTCAGGTAATTCCCCACATCACCGATGAAATCAAACGCAACTTTTACCTCCTTGGCGATTCGGGTCAATACGACATTGTCATTACAGAAATAGGTGGCTGCGTGGGTGATATCGAATCCCTTCCCTTTATCGAAGCTGTCCGCCAGACCCGTTGGGAACTGGGTGCACAAAATGTGCTGGTCATCCACCTCACCCTGATACCATATCTGACGGCCGCTGGTGAATTAAAAACAAAACCTACCCAGCATTCGGTCAAGATGTTGCTGGAAACCGGCGTCCAACCCGATATTCTGGTTTGCCGTACCGAGCATAAACTCCCCATCGAGATCAGGAAAAAAATTGCCCTTTTCTGCAATGTGCACATCAATTCGGTCATCGAGGCTCAGGATGCCGAAACCATTTATGATGTCCCGCTTCTGATGCGGAAGGAAAAACTCGACGAGCGGGTGCTTGCCAAGCTAAAACTCACCTCCCGGCACGATCCCAATCTGAATACATGGAAAAGCTTCCTGGGCAAATTAAAAAATCCCTCAGATGAGGTCACAGTGGCCCTTGTTGGAAAATATGTCGAACTCAAAGACAGCTATAAATCCATTTCCGAAGCCTTTATCCATGCCGGGGCTGCCACAGAAACCAAAGTCAAAATCGAATGGATCCGGGCCGAAGAACTTGTTGATTGGCCCCACGTTCCGCAACATCTGCGAAAAGTACAGGGCATCCTTGTCGCTCCTGGTTTTGGCGAAAGGGGTATTGAAGGTAAAATCAATGCTGTCCGCTATGCCAGGGAAAACAATATCCCGTTTTTTGGCATTTGCCTTGGAATGCAATGTGCTGTGGTAGAATTTGCCCGAAACGTCCTTTCCCTGAAAGATGCCGCTTCTGCCGAAATGAATCCGGAAACGCCCCATCCTGTTATTGCTTTAATGGAAGAACAGAAAAATGTGGAAAACAAAGGAGGTACCATGCGTCTGGGAGCCTATCCCTGTGAAATCCGGAAAGGCACCAAGGCATATTCTGCTTACGGAAAAACGCAGATTTCTGAACGCCACCGCCACCGATATGAGTTCAACAACCAATATCTGCCTGCTTTTGAATCTGCCGGAATGATTGCTTCAGGGCTAAATCCCCAAACGAAGCTGGTCGAAATTGTTGAATTGAAAAATCATCCCTATTTTGTTGGTGTCCAGTTCCATCCGGAACTAAAAAGCACTGTTTTGGAGCCCCATCCGCTCTTTGTTCGTTTTATTCGTGCCATCCTCGAATCGGTCCGGAAAAAAGAAAGCAAAGGGGTTCCGGTTGAAGAAGAACTGTTCTAAACATAAAACATTCAAATGCCTCATTTTCATTCCAGACCTTCCCTGATCATTCTTGCCTTGTGCCTTGCCTTTGCATGGCAGGCTGTTGCCCAGAAAGAGACGGCCAAAAAACCCCTTTCCAATGCCCAGATTCAGTTTTCCGAGAAGGTACATGATTTTGGCGACCTCACTCAGGGGGATGTTGTCACTTGTAAATTTCAGTTTCAGAATACCGGAACCGAACCATTGATGCTGCTTCAGGTCCAGACCACCTGTGGCTGCACGGCTCCCGAATGGACCAAAAAACCAGTGCCTCCCGGTGAGTCAGGTGAAATTGTGGTTACCTTCAATTCCGCCAAAAAAATGGGGCGGATCAACAAGGTCATAACCGTTTATTCCAATGGCCAGAAACCAGAAGAAAAACTGAAAATCGTTGCCAACATACTTCCTGCCGATGGCGATGCCCCACCAACCGATGTAAGGGAGAAAAATACCGTTCAGGAAGGCAAATAATCTGACCATGAACATCCTGTTGGATACCAATATCCTGCTCAACGATTTCTTTCACCGGAATCCTGATTTTGGGTTTCAACGCATACAGGATCCCGAGCAAATCCGTCAGGTAGAAAACTACCGGCAAACTGTCCACGAAGCTCTGCTCTTTATCAGCCTCCAAAAAAATACACAGGTCCTTACCACCACCACCATTTTTGCCCGATTCGCCTCCCTTTTGGGAGATCTGCTCGTGCCTGGCGACCTGGTAAGCGAAGAGCTCACCTATTGGGCAGGAAATCTGAAATGGATTGAAGTCCTTCAAAGAGACCTGGAAGAAAGTCTTCATGACCTTCAAAACGCAGAAAATCGCCTCGATTTCGACGATTATCTCCTCCGCAGACTTGGCGAAAAGCATGCCATCGATATGCTCCTTACTTCTTTACCCAAATCCCGCGAATTTTTCTGGCCCGTACTGGTTTTCAAACCCGAAAAAATCCGCGAGTTAAACTGGGAAGCTTTGGAAAAAGAGGCCTGATGCAGAATTTGGGCGGCATTTCGGGCTATCCGTTCCAAATCCTCCTACTGCCCCTCCCGACCAGTTTTCATTAAAAACAACCCAAATATCTTTTCACCTTTCGTTCTTCAGCCTGGAGGGGCGTAGTCCGGGTTTTCCACTCCTATCCCGGCCGCATCTGTTTTTGCTTTGAACTCCTCAACCAAGGTTTTACCAACCCAAAACTCAATCTTCCTTCCGCATCCGGGCCATAAAAAATCCATCCCAGCCTTCCGAAGGCCAGGTGCGGACCTGTTCTTCAAGCACAAACTCAGGATGCTCTTCCAGGAACCGCTCCACCTGTTGTTCATTTTCTCCCGGCATCAGACTGCAGGTTGCATAAACAAGCTTTCCTCCTGGCTTCAGCATTTCGCAATAGCGGTCTAAAATATCTGCCTGCACCTCTTTTACATTTTCCAAAGCTTCCGGACTCAGTTTCCATTTGGTATCCGGATGCCTTCGTAAAACCCCCAAACCACTGCATGGGGCATCCAGCAATAGCCTGTCGGCTTTCCCTTTCCAGTATTTCAAGGTTTTTTGGCCATTGATCAGTTCTGTGTTTATGCACTTTATCCCAGCCCGACTGGCCCTTTTCTTTACCTCATTCAGCTTCCAGGCTTCCACATCCATCGAAACAATCCGCCCTGCATCACCCATCAGGGCTGCCAGGTGTAAAGATTTCCCCCCGGCTCCTGCACAGGCATCTATAACCAGCTGGCCCGGCTCTGTTTCAAGGAATGGGGAAATCCTTTGTGATGCTGCATCCTGAACTTCATACAATCCCTTTCTGAAAGATCCCAGTCTGAGCACATTTGTCCTTCCACCCAAGCGGATAGCCCAGGGATGGCCCTCCACCGGGAAAGCTTCTACTCCTTCGGTTTCAAGTACCTGAAGCAATTCTTCCAAACTTCCCTTTAAGCTGTTCACCCGAAGATAAATGGGTGCAGGCTCGTTCAGAGCCTGTATTTCAGCAGGCCACCGGTTTCCAAGTTCTTCAAGGCCTGTCTCCCACAACCAATCAGGTACGGAAATCTCTTTTGCACCCAAACCCTCGATAGGCTTTTGAAGTTCTTCTTCAATTAAGCTGGCACATTCAGGCCATTCCCTGAGCGAATGTCCCTTGTGTATCAGCCAGGCAGACACCATCAGGAAAGCATCTTTGTTCAAAGGAACCTGAATCCTTTCCTGCAAAATCTCCAGATGCCGCCGGAACCGGACCATGTCGTAAAAAGTTTCTGCAATAAACCGACGGTCCCTGGCGCCGAGCCGCTTATCGGAGGCCAAAAGCTTTTCAAGCACCATTTCTGCGTGCTGCCCGTCTAAAAAAACACGTTTAATGCCTGCCGCCGTGGTTTTTACCAGGTTCTTGTAAATGGTTGTTGCCAAAGGTTACTTTTTAAGTTCCTGAAAAATATTTATCAAAGCCGAATCAGCTGAAAAAGGGCCGCAGGGCACTTCCTTCATATGGCGTTTTACATTTTCTATTCTTTCTTCTGTGGGTGGATGTGACTGCAAAAATGCTACCGAACCCTCATCCGGATGGAGTTTTTGCATAGTTGCCATCAACCTCGAAAGTCCTTCGGTAGAAATATGGTTTTCGCATAAAAAACGATGTGCTCCGGCATCTGCCTCCCTTTCAAAATCCCTTGAATACTGAAGATTCTGAAGCGACTGCAGATTGTCAAGAACCACTGCGCTTAAACCGGAAAAATCTCCCAGGAAATAGGCCACAAAAGCATACATGGAGGCCGACCGGAACAAGGTCCTCACTCCATGTCTTTCCTGGATGTGTGCAGTTTCGTGTCCCAAAAGGGCCAGTAATTCTTCATGATTTCGGATTTTCTCCAGCGCACCTGAAAACACAACTATATGGCCACCAGGAGTGGCATAAGCATTGAATTCCTTTTTTTGAAGAACCCAAATCCTGATAGGCATACCCTCCATTTCAGCATCCACGTCTGCGATCATCCGGCCATAAATCCGGCGGAGAATCTCAGTTTGTTTTTTATCCAGATCAGGATCGTTCTCCAGTTGCTTCTGGATTTGAATTCCCATGGAAGCCACCCATTCTCTCGGAATATTTAAAGCGGCAAAGTCTGCGACCAAAGGGATAGAAAACCATAATCCCCCGCCTAATGCCAGGAGGCTTACAGCCAGAATCAACAAAATGAGACCAGCTGACCATTTCCGTGAAGGCAGCTGGATCCGGTTTTTACCCGGTTTTACTGGCATCTGAGTCTTCAGTTCCGATAGCAATTCTGCATCTTCCAGAAGGATGGATGCTCCCGAAATACTACTAATCAGGAGTCTCCAACGGTCAGAACCAGGGATCTTTTCTGGTTCCAACTGATCCCAATCAAAAGACAGGGTGGCTTCGCCCGCAAAAGACAACTCCACCCCGCCTGGCAAAATAGAAATCAGGCCATCCATAGGTTGGGACCTGGCAGTTGGGAAGTACAAAACCCTGTATCTCATAGAAAATGGAGTGGGCACGTTTTAATTGGCCTGCAAACATCTGAAATTTACAAGGATAAAGCAGGCAAAGTCCAATTTCGATCCGAACCTTTCCTTTATATTGCACCTCCTAATCTGGTCGCCCTGCATGGCCGAATCCCGTAAACTACCCTATTTCACCGCTCTTTTATTATACAGCACCCAGCTTTTGGGGCAGAATTTTGGTAGTTCTTACGATTTCCTTCTGAAAGAAACCAACGCAAGGATAGCTGCTTTGGGAGGTGTAAATGCGTCATTAAGAGACGAAGATGTTCAGTTGGGTTTTGGAAACCCAGCAGCAATCAATGGAAAAATGGCCAAATCCGTGGGTATGACTGTCAATCCAGGATTGGGGGGTACTGTTCAATACAACCTTGCTTATGCAGATTCAGGAAAGAAAATGGGGCCCTGGTTTGCCGGCCTTCAGTTTCTGGACTATGGCAAACTCCGTGAATCAGATGTGAATGGGGTCAGACTTGGCGAGTTTCAGGCAAGTCAATATGCCATTGGTTTCGGCACCTCCAGAAAGAAAGGAAACTTCCATCTTGGTATTTATGGAAAATGGATTGGCTTCCAGGTGTTTGGTGATCAGGCATATGCACTTGCTTTTGATCTTGGAGCCCATTACCAACATCCAAAGAAATCGATGAGTTATGGCCTTACCATTCGTAATCTGGGTGCCACACTCCGGAAATTTGAAGGTGTAGAGCAAAGCATGCCTTTGCCACTCAACATTCAGGCAAGCCTGAGCTACAAACTAGAGCACATGCCCCTTCGTTTGTCCATCAATGGCTTTTATTTTCAGGAAACCGACATTCAATATCTGGATCCTTCCGATCCGGGAAAGCTGGACCCCAATGGCAATCTGGTTCGGGAGAAAAAGAAAATTACGGAACAAATTGCCCGCCATCTTGGCCTCGGAGGAGAATTTTTACTCCACCGGAGTTTTCACCTCCGTTTTGGCTACAACCACCTCCGAAGGAAAGAACTCCGTACTGATGCCGGAGCCGGGCTGACGGGTTTTTCTTTGGGGTGCATGATCAATACAAAACCGCTCAATCTAAGCTACACCTACTCGGGATGGCAACCATCCGGAGGTCAGCACTTTATCACCCTGAATTGCCGGTTGAATCAGTTTTACAATAAAAATTAAACTACATCTTCTCCCACTGAGAAATTTTAAGGATGGATTTATCAACTCTTACACCACTTCAAATTGTCCAGGAACTGGACAAATACATTGTTGGGCAAACCGAAGCCAAAAAAAATGTGGCAATAGCACTTCGGAACCGTTGGCGCAGGATGACCGCTCCTGATGATATCCGGAATGAAATTGTTCCCAACAACATCCTTATGATCGGAGCCACTGGTGTCGGGAAAACAGAAATAGCACGCCGGCTTGCCAGAATTGCTCGAGCACCTTTTGTAAAAGTGGAAGCGTCCAAATTTACCGAAGTCGGATATGTAGGCAGGGATGTGGAAAGCATGGTCCGCGACCTTGCTGAACAAACTGTCCGGATGGTGAAGCAGGAAAAAACTGAAGAGGTCAAGGAAAAAGCCCAGAGAATCGTAGAGGATATGATTCTCGATATCCTCATTCCACCTTTAAAGGAAAGCAAAAAAAATCCGGAGGGACTCAAAGCAGAAGATCTGGATCAGAATGAGCAAACCAGAGAAAGGTTCAGGGAAAAACTGGCAAAAGGGGAATTGGACCATCGGAAAATTGAAATTCAGGTGCACAAAAAAGGCAACCCCAATATCGGCATAATGGGATCAGGCCCGATGGACGAAAGTGCTATGATGAACATCCAGGAGATGCTGGGGGGCATGATGCCAAAAAGCCCGAAAAAGCGAAAGATGACCATCGCCGACGCCCGCAAATCCATGATGGATGAGGAAGTAGACCGGTTAATCGACATGGACGAGGTGAAAGAAGAAGCCGTCAGAAGAGCTGAAAACTCAGGCATCATCTTCATCGATGAAATAGATAAAATTGCCAGTTCCGGTTCAGAAAGAATGTCGGGTGCCAGTGTAAGCAGGGAAGGCGTCCAGCGGGACCTATTACCAGTGGTTGAGGGTAGCGCAGTTTCAACAAAATATGGCACCATCAATACCGACCATGTCTTGTTTATAGCTGCCGGGGCTTTTCATTTTGCCAAACCATCCGATCTCATTCCGGAACTCCAGGGCCGGTTCCCGATTCGGGTTGAACTGGAAAACCTGACCAGAGACGACTTCGTCAGGATTCTACTGGAGCCAAAAAACTCTTTAATCCGGCAGTATCAGGCCCTCTTTGGTGCAGAGGGTGTAGAATTAACCTTTCAATATGACGCGGTAGTCCGTTTGGCAGAAACCGCCATGCTCATCAACGAGCAGGTTGAAAATATCGGGGCACGCCGGCTGCACACCATCATGAGCCAATTGCTCAATGATTATTTGTTCCGAATGCCAGAACAATTACCTTCGGGCCAAAGCATCGATATTTCTGCCGAAATGGTGGATGCCAAACTAAAGTCCCTCGTCAAAAACCGCGATCTAAGTCAATACATCCTATGAAAAAGCATTTAATACTTGCCTTTGCCGGAATCTGCTTCTTGTCTGTCCAGAATCTGGTGGCCCAGAAATACTGGGATTGTTCAAAAGGGAAAATCGACTTTTTCTCAAAAACTCCGGTAGAAGATATCGAAGCCCATTCCACTGCGGCAGGTGCCATTGTAACGGTAGAAACAGGTGCGATTGCTTTTAAGGTACCTATAAAATCCTTCAAATTTCCGAACAGCCTGATGGAGGAACACTTCAATGAAAATTACATGGAATCGGAAAAATATCCCCATGCAACATTTGCCGGAAAAATGGAACCGCTGGTGGACTTTTCAAAGCCAGGTACTTATCCGGTAAAAGCCAAAGGCAAACTCAACATCCATGGGGTGGAAGTAGAAAGAGAATTCTCAGGAACATTAACTGTGAATGCAGATAAAACTGCCCAGCTTAAATCAACCATGGAAGTCCCTTTGGCCGACCACAAGATTGAACGACCACAGCTGGTCATGGTGAAGATAGCAGACAAAATAGCGGTGTCGGTAGACTTTATTCTGAAGCCCAGGCCTTAAGGCCGGTTAATCGGCAAGCATCCTTTGGTTACGAGAAGAATAAGGTCGGTTTTCCAGCCATCTGACCAATTGGGCCACAACAAGTGCCTGCTCTCCACCTGTCCGCAAAACGCCGGAATTCCAGACGACCCGCAAAGCCGGCTCCAGAAAAGAAATCTTCCGATGCTCAGCCTGTTCTATTTTCCATACGCCTTCTAAAAGCGCAAATCCCAGATCCCGAAATCCCAGACCAGGAGGTGGAGTTCCTTGCACAATCAATTCGAAAGCCAAATTGGAAAGCATTTGCTCTGCCATGGGTCTGAGCTCCCCGGCTTCTTTTAAATCTCCCCTATCCCTTAAAGCTGCGTAAGAATTAACCAGGGCAATGGCTCCCCAGGCGGTATTCCAACCCGCTGCTGGAGAGGCATCCCAAAACCGACCAATCCGCAGCATTGGAACCGGGAAAGAAAACAAATCAAAACCAGCATCATCCTCAAAACCATCCTGATTTTGGTCCCGAACCAGTGAGGGTAAAATCACCTTCCGGATGATTTCCAGCAAACGATTTTTGTAAACAGCCTTACCCGTTGCGTCGTATAATGCGGCCAATCCCCAGACCATCCTGCTGGTATGGGTCAGTTGAGAAACAGGCTTTTCATTCAATAACCAGGATCCGGCCAATACTGCAGATCGCAGGTAGGCCGAATCCTTGGTGAAAGCAAAAGTTTCAAGCAACATCTCAATTCCCCATGCACATTGGGTAGAAAGGGGAGCATCCCATTCCTGCACACCAGGAAACTGATCCGTCACAAGAAACCGCTGATCAACAAATGGTCCGGAAGAAAAAACGGGACAAGCCTCAGGATACCGCTTGCAAAAAGTAGAAATCACCCTTTGGGAAGGACTGTGAAAAACACAATCGTCCGTTTCCGGATAGTAAGCCATTCCAAAACATCCGGGTTCACCGGGTGCAGCAGCCTTATCCGACGTAAATTGGGTAGCCATAAGATGGTTGGCCATACTGGTTACCAATCCCCCTGGAAGCTGCTTGAGGGTAGATTTCCCTGAAACAAGAAGGGCGAGCAACCGGCTGCCAGTTTCAGATGGCAGTTCTGCACAACGGGGTTCCCAGGTAACCATCGGATCAAGACATAAACTCCACAACGTCTCTACACCAGGTCTTGAAATGAAGGAAGTATCAGGTTTTCCATAAGCCTGATCCTCCACCGGACTCCCACAGGACATACCCCGGATTCTTTTTCCCAAAGCCAGGGCTGTCACGATTTTCTGGCTATCCAATTGTGGAATCAAGGCCTTCAGCCGAATACGGATTTCAGAAAGAGAATCCTCTTTTGTTGGAAGATTACTTTGTGCCTTTCCTGACAAGGAAAAACCAATCAGCCCCAAAAAGACGGAAATAAAAACACCAACGGGGGAATTCAACACCATGATTGCAGGTCATTCTTTACCTTCGCCGTTCAAAAATACGGAAGTCGAATGTTTGACATGATGAAAATGATGGGCAAGCTTGGTGAAATGAAAACCAGGATGGCAGAAGCCCAGGCAAAAATATCGCAATTACAGGCCCAGGGGGAATCTGGAGCGGGTTTGGTTAAAGCTACAGTCAGCGGAAATAAAAAATTGGTGGGCCTGGAAATAGATCCGTCTCTTCTGGTTCAGGAAGAGCAGATTATGCTTCAGGATCTGATTATTGCGGCCGTAAATCAGGCTCAGGCGCAAGCAGAAGATCTCGCCAAAGAAGAAATGAAAAAAAGCACGGAAGGTATCCTTCCACCCATTCCTGGTCTCGACCTGAGTGCCCTTGGACTTTAAAGTTACCGTTGCCATTCTAAACTGGAATGGGCTGAAGCACCTTCAGCAATTTCTGCCCAACGTACTGGCCAATTCAAGGGAAGCAAAGGTGGTATTGATTGACAATGCTTCCACCGATGGGTCAGCCGAATGGGTCCATTTGCATCACCCTGAGGCCAGCATTATCCAACTAAAAGAAAACCTGGGCTTTACGGGTGGATACAATGCCGCCATGGTCCAAATGGAAACTCCATTTACGGTTTTGCTGAATTCGGATGTGGAAGTAACAGAAAACTGGTTGGCACCCTTGATACAAAGAATGGAATCAGATCCCAATATTGCCGCCTGTCAACCCAAGATAAGATCCTTGTTTCATCGGGATACTTTCGAATATGCCGGCGCATGCGGTGGTTTTCTCGATATTCTGGGCTATCCCTATTGCCGGGGTCGGATTTTTGAAACCTGCGAAAAGGATATGGGACAATACAACCAGGCTGTGCCCGCATTTTGGGCAAGCGGGGCATGTATGATGGTCCGTACACAACTGTTTTTAGAAGCAGGAGGTTTCGAAAGCCGGTTCTTCGCCCATATGGAAGAAATAGAATTGTGCTGGCGTTTCTGGGAAAAGGGCCATTCCGT
>JBIPNA010000237.1:0-5657 GCA_044375665.1 Catalimonadaceae bacterium | reverse complement strand
GATTACGCGACGGCCAGAAACGAAGCCTGATTCACTACATGCTCCGGATCAAGGACGTGGACAAACAAATCCGGCAGGCTTTTCAGATTTTAAAGCATCCTTTCGAAATTCCCGGGATGCGGAAAAGATAGAACTGGTTTATAGTGCAGCCGGTTTCCCAAAAATCTGCTGGGCCAGCCGGTCCCAAATTTCTCCCGAAACCGAATGAATGCCATGACCTGCTCCGAAGATCTCCTGGTATTTTCCCAGGGTAAAGGATTGGGCCGCCTGAATGGATTCTGCCTCTGTAACCCATTTGTCCTGATCGCCCCGAAAAACCCAAACCGGAACAGAAACCTGTCCGTATGGAACCGGATTCCGGAGGACTTCATCAAGCAAACGCCCGGTGGCCCGCACAACTTCCTCCCAATTTGGCCCAAACATTTGCTGAAGCTGGGTTGCAAAAGAGGGTAGCTTTTCCAGAATTGTGGCCGGAACCAGTTTGGATTGTTCCTTCCGGAGGTAGCCTCGTCCCAAAACCATTTGGTGGCAAACGTGATGAGGGAACCGATGCTTCCGGGTTTACGGGCCTCCAGTAAGGCCGCCACGTATCCCCCAAGGCTGTTTCCCAACACCGTGGGCCGTTCCAGTTTCTGGTGCATCAGGTAGGCTTCAACCGATTGCACGAGTGCATTCAGACAGATATGGGCATCCGGGTCCACGCCGTCGTGGCCGGGAAACTGAAAGTTGTGTACGCAAAACCGGGTTTCAAGCTGAGCAGCTACCCCCGCCATTTGGCCACTGTTTCCCAAAGCAGCATGCAAGAGCACCAGGTGGGGTTTTTCCATCGGTTTGCTCAGGTACTATTCCGGTTCTTTTGCCTCTCCCACCTGAATGGCCTGTCCGTTGATCACCATAAAATGGTAGGGTGGATACGCATCCACATCCATGGTTAAGGCAAATGCGGTTGTAGGATTTGCATTTCCGGGAAAGGACAAAACCAGTGAATCTCCCTTCCGAACCAGTTGGTATGCTTTACCGTCAAAGTTTTCGGGAAGGCATGCATTGAAAGTGTACCTGTCGCCCGCCACATTGGAAGTGAGGGTAACCATCGGGTCGATTTGGGTGCATGGCCCCGATTTGGAAAAGGTCATGGAATGGTTCAGCTGGTTTTCATCGCAACCACTGAAAAGAACACATAAAACCAGGGCAAAAAGTATTGTACGCATGTGGCAAAATAAGCAGTTCTGTTCACAAGGCCCAAAAAGAAGCAAAAAGCCGGAATCTTCTGAATTACAGGAAGAAACAGCTTCTGGTTCAGGAGATATTTACAGGATGGAACTGCTGTCTACATATCCATCCAGCAAGTGAATGATCTTTTTTCCCCTTGCTGCATTTTTTTCTGAGTGGGTAACCTGAACAATTGTCACCCCTTCCTCCTGGTTGATCTGCTGAAAAATATCCATGATCTCATCTCCCTGGCGTGAATTGAGGTTGCCAGTAGGCTCATCGGCCAGAATCAGTTTCGGACGGGTAATCAGGGCCCGGGCAATCCCGACCAATTGTTGCTGTCCACCAGACAATTGAACAGGAAACAAATCCTTTTTTCCGACCATCTGAAACCGGTCCAGCATGTCGGCCACCCTGGATTTCCGCTCCGAGGATGAAACCCCCTGGTATTGCAAGGGGGTCTCCAGGTTTTCGAATACCGTAAGTTCATCAATCAGATGGTATTGCTGGAATACAAACCCGATCCACTTCCGGTAGAGGTCGTTGCGCTGTTTTTCCTTCATTTTGTGCACCTCCTCGCCCAGAAACCGGTACTCGCCCTGGTCAAAGCCATCCAGCATGCCCAGCACATGCAGGAGGGTGGACTTACCAGAACCGGAAGGTCCCATGATGGATAAAAATTCACCTTCCTGTACGGAAAGGTGAATGTTGTTGAGCAACCACACCCTGGTGCCGCCTTGCTGCACCCATTTGGAAAGGCTTTTAAGTTCAAGCAATGGATTCATGATTCGTTTCGGAGGGCAGAAACCGGATTGGCCAGGGCTGCCTTCCAGGATTTTACACCGACAGTGAGGCAAGCCACGAGGCAGGAAATCAGAAATGAAAATGCAAACAAACCTGGCCCGATGGAAATCCGGTATTCAAAACCCTGGAGCCAGTCCCGGATGAAAAACCAACCGGCGGGTGCCGCCAGCAAAAAGGCCATGGCCAGGAGGAAAACAAATTCTTTGGAGAACAACAAAACGATACTGGCGGTACTGGCGCCCAGAATTTTACGGATGCCCACTTCCCGGGTTTTCTGCGCTACCAGAAAGGAAATCAGGCCATACAATCCTAAACCGGAAATGAACAACGCCAGAGCTGCATACACCTGGTACATCAGGCTCATCCGCTCCTCCTGCTCGTAAAACCGTTGAATCTCTTCGTCCAGAAACCGATCGTTGAACACATACTCCGGAAACATCCGGTCCCAGGTCTCCCGGATTTCGGCCCGGGTCCGAACGAGGTTGCGACTGTCGAGTTTCAAGGCAACACTGCCCATGTATTGGGGCTGCGGCATCATCAAAATCGGAGGAATCTGATTTTTTAGCGATTGGGCATGAAAATCCCGCACCACACCACAAATGGGTTTTGGGAATCCTCCTCCGATCCGAATGCGTTTGCCCAGCGCATCTTCCGGATGAAGGACGCCCACTTTCTTCAAAAAGGTTTCATTTACAACGTATTCCCTTGCAGTATCCGAGGGCCCATAAAACCGTCCGGCCAATAGCTTCAGGCCATAGGTTTCCGCATAGGAGTGGTCTCCAAACTTCATGTTTAAGGCAAAGTCTTTGTCTTCCGTCGATTCGTATGCAAAGTTGGATTGCCAGGAATTTTCACTGCCCGGGGCATCGAAGCAAATGGAAGCTTTGCGCACATCTCCTCTGGAGAGCATTTCCTGCTTGAACAATTTAAGGCGGTCGATGGTCCGGCTGTCGGCTCCGGCATGAATTTGAAGGATGGCCTCTTTATCAAATCCCAAATCTGTAGAGCGGACGTAATCCATTTGCTTTACCGCCACAATGGTTGCCAGAATAAACATCTGTGAAAAACCAAACTGGGTTACCACCAGAACCCTCCGCAAAGACAGGGCTCCGGAGTTGGTTTTGTTCAAGCGGGTCCGAAGGGCTTCCATGGGAGAAAAACCGCTCAAAACCAGGGCGGGATAAATTCCTGCCAGCAAAGAAAAAAATACCAGGATCAGACCAAAAAAGAAAAAATTCTCTGGCTCCCAAAAGGGTAACAGGGTTTGCACGGCCATCACTTTTCCTACAAAAGGCCGGATGAAATACGCCAGAACCATGGCAAGCAATCCACTGAAAAGAACCAGCAGAAAGGTTTCCGAAAAAGATTGAGCCATAAGTCGCCACCGACTTCCACCCAACACTTTCCGGACCCCAAACTCTTTGCCCCGGCTTCCGGAAAGCGCAGTTGCCAGGTTCACATAGTTGATGCCTGCCATCAAAAGAACCAAAAAGCCAATCCCTGCAAGACCATACAGGGTTTTCTTCGAGATCTGGTGGTCGCCCATGGTGGGGAACCGCTCGTCAAAATGAATATCGGACATCGGGAGCAAAAAGTGCGTCCTTGTCGTGCTTTTATTCGTGGTATTGTACTTCGATTCTACCCGGTTCAGTATTTTCTCCACTTCATCAGGTGTTTGGCCGGGTTGCAGCCGGACATACAATTGGTGATTGCTGGAGTTTGTCCCCCAGTTTTCCAGGGGCCAATCCTGGAACCGGTTGTTTTCAAAGGCCTTGTAACTGGCTATGATGCAGTACGGAAAATCGCTGTTGTCAGGGACATCCTCAAAAATCCCCGAAACGATCAGGTCGAATGGTGCGTTGTCGAAATTGATCCTTTGGCCGATGGCCTGCTTCCAATCCCCGAAAAACCGTTCTGCCGTTTTCACAGAAAGGACCACAGCATCGGGCTCGGACAAGGATTGTCGGCTGCCACGCAGGAATTTCAGGTCAAACAGCCCGGCAATTTCAGGTTCGGCAAAATAGACCCCTCTGCGGTCTATGAATTTGTTTCCGTCCGGCAGGTTTTTCAGGCTGGTCCTCAGGGTAATCTGAGCCCCATAATTCTGCATGTACTGACCTTCCTCCAAATCGGGCGCTTCGGTGCGCAGCGCTTTCACAAATGGGAAAGGAATGCCTCCCGTAAAATGAGTTCCTTCAGCATCCTTGTCCCGGGTAACTACCTGATATATTTTTGAATAACCAGAAAGTTGGGCATTAAATCCTGTTTCGTACCTGTAAACCAGGAATAAGATGAAACAGGCTGCAAGGGCAACAGCAAGTCCGGCAATATTGAGCAACCCATGTTGCCTGTGCCTGAGCAGATTCCGAAAAGCAAAGCGGAAATCGTAGCTGTTCATCTTGCGGGAAGGGGATAATGATCCACCTTTCGCACAGGGTAAACGAGGGTATCCCTGGATTTTCCCTGCGGCTGAATCACTGTAGCTTTCGGAGCTACCTCGGGGGCAGGTTTACAATCCGGTTTGGGTCCCTGATGCACCAGGGAAAAGGTTGAAAAGAAGATGTTGAAAAACAGCTTTTTGAAAGATATTCCAGAGATTAAAACGGGTGTCATTTTTCTGGTGGTTGGTTAAATACGCATTGCACCAAAAACAGGCCCTTCGGAAAAACCTTTGAAAGTCAGATACTTGCTTTTTCCGTTCGACAAGCAACTGTCCGATTCTGATACAAAACCGGACGCTTGCGCTGACCTTATTCGGTTCGCAGGCTATGGGCCGGGTTTACGCCTGCGGCCTTCAGTGCCTGATATCCGACGGTGGCCAGGGTCAGGGAGAGCATGGCCACAAGGGCGCTCAGGAAAATCTCAGGCCCCACATCAATCCTGTAGGAAAAAGATTCAAGCCAGGTTTTCATCGTCCACCAGGCCAGGGGGAAAGCCACCAGGGAGGCCACAACCACGAGGATTAAAAAGTTTTTGCACAAAAGCGCTGTCAGTTCCCAACGGGTTGCCCCGAGGACTTTCCGGATCCCAATTTCCTTGATCCTTTGCCGGGCGGCATGGGTGGACAATCCCAGCAAACCCAGGGCCGCCATACCCAGTGCCAGTCCCGAAAACAACCCAAACAAGGTTCGGGTCCTGTCTTCTTCGGTGTACAGATCCTGAAAATCTTCTTCCAGAAAATGAAACTCAAACGGTCGGTAAGGGGCATGCTTTTTCCATAATGTTTCCAGTTGTGGCTTTAAACCAGACCATTGGGGAGCCGACACCTTCAGCAGGGCCGTGTTCCTCCACCCTCCGGGAAATAGGATCAGGGCCTCAATGGGTTGGTGGAGGGAGGTATAATGAAAATCCCGCACCACACCTTTTACCAGACCGGGTCTTTGTTCACCCAAATAGATCTTTTTTCCAATCGCCGTTTCAGCTGTCCATCCCAACATCCGGCAACAGGTTTCATTGAGCAAAAAAGCATAGGTATCGGGAAGGGTATCTTCCTCATGCACCACCGCCACATCATGGGTGGAAAGATTTTCACCTGCTACCAGTTCGAGGTGCATTGTCGACAAATAGCCCTCGTCAACGGGATTGGCATTTACGTTGTGGTAGGCCCCCCGGGCAGTCGTAGAAACGCCATATCCTCCCCGGAT
>JBIPNA010000013.1:0-20816 GCA_044375665.1 Catalimonadaceae bacterium | reverse complement strand
GTCCAACCGACTACCGCCAATGACAACCTGATCGGTCAACCTGCGGATTTTGAAGTGTATCCCAATCCGACAGAAAAGGATCTGAATATTCAGTTCGCCATTCAGGAGCCTGGAAAAGCAAGGCTTGAATTGCAGGACCTGACAGGAAGAGTCCTGGAAACCCGGGAATGGAACTGGACCCAGGGAGCAAACGTCCGGATTTCGATGGATGGTTATGCTCCGGGGGTCTACCTGATTCGCCTGAATTCTGAGTCCGGATCGAAAATCAAACGGATTGTATTGAGATAACAGAGGGATCGGGATTGCCTATTTTTTTGCAGGACTGCCGGTAAATCTGGAAATAAGTATTCCTACGAGGCCCACCATATAAAACTGTCCCAAAACAGCGAAAAATGCTGTCAGGAGACGGGCAGAGTCACTTTCTGGATAAATGTCACCAAAACCAATGGTGGTCATGGCTACAAAACTGAAATAAGACATTTGGGAATAAACTTCGCCTACGTGTCCCCCGGTGAGGCCATGAAATGACTTTGGACAATGATATTCCACCAAAAGAAAAGAGAACAAAGCCACCAGGACCAGAAGCAGATAACCACAAAAAGAACCGAATAATACGCTTAAGGTAACTTCCTCAGGGTTGGATATCTGCCTAAGGGTTTCAACCAGCAAAAGGACATAGTAAAGCACATAAACAATCAGCATCCCATACATCAGGGGAGGTTGTTGGGCAACGGTTTCAAATACAAACGGGATAAACGCTGTAATGGCGAACAGGATATTTTTGAACCAGCTTTCGAGCTTACTCCTGTCTTTGAAAATACCAATCGATGCCAGTCCGACGATCAACATATTTGCTGGCCAAACAATAGATAGATATGTCTGATTATCAGGAAAAAAGATCTTATTAAACTGGAGCATCACGAGGGCAAACAGCAGGACTTCGAACCTGTTCTGATGAAGCCAGTAATGCAATCTGGGAGAAAGAAGATGCAGCCCTTTCATGAATCGGTCACTTTAAATTCAAAACAATCCAGATGGACGGTCCATATTCAATCTGATTAAGATCAAAGCCATTTTTTTCGCCGGAACCACCACCAGTGAAATCCGGCAATTCCCAGCATAAGCACCCAACAAGCCAGATAACCCCAGGTCCAGTCCAGCTCGGGCATCCAACGGAAGTTCATTCCATAAATGCCCACCAGGAAAGTAAGTGGCATGAAAAAAGCGGAATAAAGCGTGAGGAACCGCATAACCTCGTTGCTACGCTGGCTTGAAATGGATAGATTCAGATTAATCAATCCGGCGGCCCGTTCATTGATTTCTTCCACAAGGGTATGAATCCGCTTGTACATATCCAGAGCATCTTGTGCGACGGGATCCGGGGGACCATATTCTTCAATAAATTCCACCAGAGGAACGGACACAAGAAACAATCTTTTTAAAACAGAAGCCTTTCTCCGTATTGCATAAAGGCCTTTGGCAAATGGGGGAAAGCGTTCATTTTCAAATAATTTTCCTTCAAAAAACTCTAAATCTGACCCCAAATCAAGAAGCAATGGCTCAAAGCTTCTAAAGGTTTCCTTCAGGATCTTGGTGACCACCTGAAATGCCGACAGGTTTTGCGGAAACCCTGGTGCTTTGGTTATCAGATCTGTCAACCACGGTGAGGAAGCCCTTTGAATGGTAACAAGTCGACTTGGTTCCAGGAATATGGCCACCTTTCGGGTAACCTCTGGTATTCCATTAAATTCCCTTTTGCCTAACGACGGATCCAGTGTTCTGGCAATCAGGAAATAACAGTTTTCATTGCCAATCGGTTCTACCTTGGGAAGATGCTCAGCCTGCAAAACATCCTGAATATACAACTGCGAGAGGCCTAAATCTTCTGAAAGGCTGAATAATTCAGCTTCAGTGGGTTCAGAATAATGAATCCACTCGAAGGGACGATTGTCAATAGAATAGACCGTTATTTGCACTGGATTCAGGCCGACTCAATGATGGCCTCCCGGAAAATTTTCTGAACAAGGCCCTGCAATACCTTTCCGGGACCCAACTCCGTGAAATGCGTGGCCCCATCAGCCACCATGTTTTGAACAGATTGAGTCCAACGGACAGGTCCGGTGAGCTGTAAAGCAAGATTTTCCCTAATGACACCCACATCTGTTGTTGGAAGGGCGGTAAAGTTCTGATAAACAGGACAAATGGGGTGAGAGATTTTGGCCTCAGAAATCGCTTTTTCAAGATCCAGCCGGGCAGGCTCCATTAAAGGAGAATGAAAAGCACCTCCCACAGGCAGCATCAATGCCCTTTTTGCGCCTGCAGCTTTCAATTGTT
The DNA here is from genome assembly GCA_044375665.1 of Catalimonadaceae bacterium. Taxonomy (GTDB): domain Bacteria; phylum Bacteroidota; class Bacteroidia; order Cytophagales; family Flexibacteraceae; genus CAMDMI01. Next base: position 18,482 of record JBIPNA010000013.1, on the reverse strand, counting down.
CGCAGGCCTGCTCTACGGCAGGTACTGAACCGGAAATAACCAACTGCCCCGGGCAGTTGTAATTCGCAGCTACTACGACCCCTGTTTTAATTCCCGCACAAATTTCTTCCACCACATCATCTGCAAGTCCAAGAACCGCTGCCATTGTGGAGGGCTCCAGTTCACAGGCACGTTGCATGGCCAGGGCACGCTGAAGGACAAGACCCATACCCTCCTCAAAAGTCATCGCTCCTGCAGCAACCAAGGCTGAAAACTCGCCCAGACTGTGGCCTGCCACCATGTTGGGTTTAAATGAATCCAAACTTTTTGCTTTCGCAACGGAGTGAAGAAAAATGGCTGGCTGCGTTACTTTGGTTTGCTTTAATTCATCTTCTGTCCCTTCGAACATGATGGATTGTAAGTCAAAGCCAACTATAGAATTTGCTTGTGCAAACAAAGACTGAACAGCAGTGGACCCTTCATACAAATCTTTCCCCATCCCAGGGAATTGTGCTCCCTGACCGGGAAAAACATACGCTTTTTTCATGAATTAAGATTGGCCCTGTTTATTGGTGATATCAATTTGAAAAGCAAGAATAGACCTAAAACAGATAGCGAAAAAATCAAAATCAGACTTCACTAAAGAGCAGGTTGCAGCCCCTGATATCGGCATGATCCCATCGGCCCAGAATCTCAAAACGGCGGTCAGAATAAACCTCAGCCAGGTCTTGAGTCGCCAAAAACCCACAGGAAGCAATATTTGCGAGGTCGTACACCTGAAGTAAACCCTTTCCTTTCTGAATGGCGTTTTCAAAAGGATCATCAGATGGTCTTACCAGGACTCTGAGCGAAAAGCCGGTTTCAAAAGTCCCAGGAAAGCCATACGCCTGGCTGAACATTTCTGTCATTCCAAATTCCGAAATGAGCTTTTTAATCCCAAGTTCTTTTTGAAAACAATCCAGGAGTCCTTGTCTGGGCAATTCCTCATCCAATCCTTTCATTCCTCCGGTTTCCAGCACAAATATTTCAGACAAAGAAATCGGGTATTGCCGGGCCATTCTCAGCAAGGCGTAACTGACCGAAAATAAAAATACGGGTTTATCTGACTTTTGAAGTTCAATCAGTCTTTGTTCTACAAAAGGAAAATCCAGGGGTAGGTACTCAACAGGCCTGCTGCTGTGCTTTCCCAGGTTTTCGACCATGTGAATGAGGGAAGAATGGTTATTTTCTGTATACCCTGGCAAAAGGGCTACAAAAATAAAGTCTTCCGGAGATCCGACTTTTTCCTTGAAAATAGCCAGACAAACTTCGTCGTAAAATCCTGCATCCGGAAACCAGTGAGAACTTCTGACCATTCCGGTAGTGCCACTGCTCTGAAAATATCCACCAGGCTCCCAGGTGCCTGATTTTACATGTTGTGTCTTAAATAACGAAATGGGCAAACATGGGATTTCTCCAAGACGTGAAACCGGCTTATTCAATTGGCCTGTGAGTTCCAGGAAGCGACGGTAAACCGGATTTTGTTTTGATTGGAAATCAAAAAGTTCCAGTGCCAGTTCCTCAAAGGATTCTGGGTTGTTGGCCAGTTGAAGAACCGATTTTTGGAAAAGTTTCCAGGATTCCGGATTGGAAGAAATCATACTTTTTCCTTTCTCCTTTCGAAGATGGCAGCCGTCATCCTGCAGATACAGGTCAATGTTCCTGCGTCGTTGGTAATCCGGATATCCCAGACCGAAACCCGGTTCCCCAATTGAAGTGGCCTGCAAGTTGCCGTAACAAATCCCTGAGTAACAGATTTAAGATGGTTTGCATTTATTTCCAACCCTACTGCATAAGCCCCTGGTAAATGATGGACCGCCTGGATGGCAGCTACAGAAGCAACAGTTTCCGCCAGAGCCACAGAAGCGCCTCCATGAAGTAACCCAAAAGGCTGTTTATTTCCTTCTCTTACAGGCATGCGGGCTTTAAGAAAATCAGGTCCAATTTCACAAAATTCAATGCCTAATGTTTCGCCTAAATTTCCTTTGCAGAGGGAATTCAAAGTATCAAGCTGCAGTCCTTCCGGAAAAAGATTTTCCATTTTTTAGTATTCTGCGAAACCCTTTCGAAGTTCTTTCGTTCGGGGCTTTGTGTTTGTTTAGTTGTTTTGAGTATTAAAATTCTTCTACAAAATCCCGTCCTTTTGGCGGGATTTTGTGTTTAACCCGGAAGTTCAGCAGCTCAGGTTCTGCGAGCTGACCTCCCTCTCCGGATTTAATCGTCCTCCTCATCCGAATCAGACTCGAAAGCGTATTTTACCGGATCCAGTTCAAGGTTGCCGGCATTGAAATCAGAGATAAAACGGGCAATCACTGCTTCATTTATTTCAACCACATTGAGATAAGCTTCAAGACCAATTCCGTATTCAAAATTGGGATCGATATCAACTGATTCAGCCACGTTGGCAAGTCCGGCCTCCTCTATTTCGAACATGGCATAGGCTTTGTAAGCCTCCACTTCATCCGACTCCTCATCCTGAGCAACCGCCTGTCCATGGTCATCCACCTCGAAATCAAAACCTTTGTAATCCGGGAAACGCTCCTTGCATTTGGCCTCGGCCATTTCCAGCAGGTTGGATTCATAGGCAAGCTGCAGGGTTCCCAAAAGGCAATCGTAAATTGCTGGTTTGCCTTGATAATTTCCAATAAACAAAAACTCAACCATTTCATCTGAAACCTCCTCTTCGTCAACATATTGAAATGTTTTTCCAGATGCCGCCAGTTCTTTTTGGAACCGGTCTATTTCTGCCGGGTCAAATCCAGGGTTATTTGCCATGAGTGATAAATTGTTTGAATAAAATTCCGGTCAGAGCAGAAAGACCGCCCACCAGAAATGGAATAAAGAAAACAGAAAAGAACAAAAGTACAGGGTGAGGAAGCATGAGAACATCGGTCAGGCTTTTGGCCAGAAGATGTTCATTGAAATGGCTGATCCATAAAGCATACCCAAGCCATGTGGACCCCGAGGCAAAGCCTGCCAGCCAGAATCCCAAACCCTTTGTCAGGCGAAATGGAAAAGTAGCCAGAAAACAAACAGGGGCCAGAATCCACCAGGAAGAAAACAAAGGCAGGATTGCGTTGCCAGCAACCAGAATCAAAAAAAAGACCAGGGCCTCCATGGCGGTAAAAATACACGGAGTTTAATCAAAACCTGCAAAAACATCCTTTCTTAAAGGGAAAGGGAAGCGTTTGTTTCAGCTGTTTTCTGTTTGATGTGGTCTGATTTCTTTCACTGTCAGCTGCAAGGTTGTCCTCTCCCGAAAAGTATTTTCTTCCAGATGAAACGCAATATCAAATGGCTCCCCTGATACCACCAGAGGCCAATACCCTGCCAGTCCGAAACCGATTCCATCCAGGGCATATGGTCTGCCTTCGTAAACCAGATCCGGATGTGAAAGGCTGAACTTAATGTGTCCTGCCCCACCACTTTTGCTGTCCAGAAGCCGGCTGAAACCATTATCCCGAACTCCAAAAGCTACAAAAAGGGGATTCATATTCTGGGGACCAAATGGCCCAAGACGTTGTATTTGCTGAAAGAGCCGTTGGTTGATTTGTCCTAAAGGCAATTCAGCATCTAAAACAACCCTGGCCTGCAAATCGTCTGGTTGCAGGCGCATGCGTGCCTGAGCCTCAAAAGCTTTTACAAATCCATCCAGCTGTTCGGGATACAAAGTCAGCCCTGCTGCAAAATAATGTCCGCCAAACTGAATCAAATGTTCCCTGCAGGCATCCAGGGCAGCATAAAGATCGAACCCAAAAATGGAGCGCCCGGAGCCCGTCAGTTTTCCGTTCGACTCGGTCAGAACAATGGTAGGCTTATAGTATTGTTCAATACACCTTGAAGCCACAATCCCGATAACGCCTTTGTGCCAATGGGCCTGAAACAAAACGGAAGTGTAAGCTCCTTGTTTTTCCGGATCGCCGGAAATCATAGACAAAGCTTCCATGGTAATGCTTTTATCCAGCTCCTTCCGCTCTCCATTCTGGTCGTCCATTCTTGAAGCCTTTTCCAAAGCTTCATCGAGGGTATTTGACGTCAGCAATTCTACCGCTCCACTTCCATGGCCAATCCGGCCGGCAGCATTGATGCGGGGCCCGAGGCCAAAAACAAGCCGGTCTCCTTTCAACTGATACTTCCCGTCTGGCTCGGGTTTGAAACCAGACACCTGCATAAGTGCTTCCAGACCAGGAGAAGGACTTTGGTTAATTTGCCTTAAACCCAATTCCATCAAAATCCTGTTTTCTCCGGTTATCGGCACAATGTCGGCAGCAATACTGACGGCAACCAGATCAAGATGAGCCAGGAGTGCGTCTTCATCCCAATTCATTTTGAGAACCAGGGCCTGAAGCAATTTAAACCCAACTCCGCAGCCTGAAAGTTCTTTGTACGGATAAGAGCAATCCTTTCGTTTGGGATCCAGAACTGCGATGGCTTCCGGCAAAACAGGTCCAGGCAAATGGTGATCGCAAATGATAAAATCAATGCCCTTGGAAGTGGCATAAGCAACCTGATCCATCGCTTTAATTCCGCAATCCAATGCGATAATCAGGGAAGCTCCCCTTTCTGCAGCTGCATCGATTCCGGCAAATGAAATCCCATAACCTTCTTTATACCGGTCCGGGATATAGTACGACAAATTGGAATGCCAGAAACCCAGGTATCGGTATACAAGGGAGGTGGCTGTCGTTCCGTCCACATCATAATCGCCAAAAACCAGGATCCCCTCGTTCTGATGTATGGCCTGAGCAATCCTCTCAACAGCTTTGTCCATATCCTTCATCAGAAACGGATCATGCAGATCATCCAGATGAGGATTGAAGAAAGACCTCAGCATTGCTTCATTTTCAATACCCCGGAGTGCAAGTATCCTGGCAACTACAGGATGCAGACCTGGAATCTGAAGAAGCTCGGTCAAATTGGATGCATTGGGTACATCTGGAAGAATCCAGCGTTTTTCAGTCAATCGTTTTTCAGTTTTCTCAATAGTTAGATTTTCCATATTAAATTAAGAGTCAGTGACTTTAGTTTCAAAAAAAGCGGTACTCCCTCCTACCCATGTTTTATTCCGGTTAAATTTAACCCCCATCATGACCCCTTTGCTGAACCGGATAAGATTTGTGCAGGCAATGGGCCTGGGTGCATTTTGCGGCCAAAGGTATAGCATCCGGATTTCAGTCTTTATTCCCTCGCCGTCAGGAGCCTGAAAGGCAGGTGCATAGTGAATTTTCTTCTGGAGAATGTAATTCCAGGGTTCTGAAACAGCAGCAATATCCTCCGGCTTTACATCGTAAATAACGCCTGATCCCGCAAAAGAAAACAATGGCTTTAATACGTAATTCTCCAGGTCCTGAGGATATACGCCTTGATAATCAGAAAGGTATTTTGATGGAGGCACGTACGGACTATTCAGAAGAGGCATGGAGAACTTGGAAATACGGAAAAACCAGTTTGGATGTCCCGCCCATTCCACATCAACTTCTTCTGTCATGTGGAATGCACATTTCAAATCTGTTCGTTTTTCCAATTCATCGAAAATGACCCGGTTGTAAATCCGGTGAATCTCTGTTTTTTCACCATCCCGGAGATAATACAACTTTTTCCCTTCCTTAATAATTCCGGAGATACAGACCGACCGGACCCCGAAAAACATTTCTACCGCCATAAAATCTACCTTGGTTTTTTGAAGTTCTGGCTCAATGTCCATCAGAACGACATTTTCGGGAGGGTGTCCGTTCAGGATGACTTCCCCCAGAAGAGCACGGTATTGGGCAGAATCCAAACCTGAAAACAAGTGATTCAGATTTTGAGGAATCTCAAAATGCTTTCGGTAGTACATAGAAATAACATCCTGGAAAGCATAAAGAGATGGGAAGCCCTGCATTTCAATCAATTGTGGAGTGAGGGCACCATTGGCATCCCTGCAAACGGCAAAGTCAATAGCCAGGAACTGTGTATGGCCATCCTCACCGGGGACCCGACAATCCGCCGGAATGGCCCGATCTGTCCGGGATAAAAAATCCGGCTGCAATAAGACGGAAACGATATGCTCACAGGCGTCCAGAAGTTTGGTGCGCAAATCATATGGAATGAAAACTGGAGTTTCGGCAATCCGAAACTCAATTTCATGTCCGAAATGCAGGTATAAATCCTGAAGAAATGCCTGATATTTTTCTTCAGTAAATGCCTGGTTGAAGGAGGAACGTAAGGATGAAATCATGACTTTTTTGGAAGAACAATGCTAACCAATCGAATGTGATTGACCAACGAAAAATCTCATTCGAAAAAAAGTTCTCGTAGACAAAGTGAAAGCTCCGGGAAAACAACCCGAAGGTCATTAACCAAATAGTTAAAGATCAATCACCTTCGGAACAAGAAAATGCCGGCTGTCGTGGGAAGGCGCATTAAGAAATGCTTCTGATTGGGAAATGGGTTGAGACGGGAGGTCTTCACGAAATGAATTTATTTCTGAAGACATGTGAATGAGGGGCTCCACGCCGGAAGTATCCAACTCCCTGAGCTTAGCCATCCAGTTAAGAATTTGCTCCAGATCCTGAACCAAATCAGATTTCTCTGAAGCTTCAAGGTGAATACGGGCCAGGTGGGCCATTTTGTCTACGATTTCAGGTGTTATTTTCATCAGATAAAAAACTTCGGTTTTCAATTCTAAGCCTGTTTTGAATCAGATCAAAAGTTTGTTGCCTTAGTAGTGGAATATCTTCTTCTTTCATGCCTTTGGTTGAGATGGGAGGATGAATAACAGACTTGCAATAATAAAAATGCGGAAGCCAACGGCCATCATCCGGGAGAATAAACCAGTTGTAGCAAATGGTGATTGGAACTATTGGAACCTGCATTGTAACTGCAAGGCGAAAAGCTCCGTCCTTAAAATCAGCCAATCCAGGCTGGATTTTATGATGGATACTACCTTCCGGGAAAATCACCAGACTCCTGCCTCTTGCCAGTTTTTTTTTGCTTTTTTTCAAAGCCAATACCCTTCCCTGAGAACTGCCCCGATCTACCACCACATGAAGATTCCGGAACATGTAGCCAAAAACAGGAATCTTTCCCAAAGATGACTTTCCCATAAAAGCCGGAAAGCCAGGTAAAATATATGTGAGCAGGGGAATGTCAAGATAAGAGGCATGGTTGCTCACATAAACAACAGGTGTTGATCTTTTCAAATGTACTTTCCCTTCTGTCCGAACCCTGAGACCCGACATCGGGAAAAAAATCAGACACCAGATCTGGTTGAAAAACGACATAGCAGGCTCAATTGATTTGAACCAAATACAGAGGCAGAAAAACGGATAAAGGATAAAAAAGCCCAGAAACCACCAAAAACCTGCCCAGATCATAAAGAGCATTCTGAGCGCCTTCCACATTGGGCCCTCATATCTAAAGAATGGACTTATTGATGATTTCAATAGGATTAATCTAATAAAAACAGGTATTTATTCTCAATTTTTTGGACTTTTCAAATTTTTCCTTAGTCTTGTGGACAATCATCACCTTCCCCAATAAAAGTTCTTATACCATGTGGCATAAATTACTTATTCTCTCTTTTTGTCTTCCACTCTTTTTTTCATCCCCCGCTCAATCTATTAATACTGACGTGGAGGTTGTGAAAGTCCTCATGACCAATCAATGGGTAGGAAAGTACAAAAAACTAAAAACCGATCTTGAGAACAAAGCAATCCATGTAAAAAACATGCCGAATGTTTCGGAAGACGACCTGAAGGCCATTCAGCAGAGTTATTCCCAAACCAGCAAAATGTTGGATGCCTGGCTGGATTTATTCATTGCCAGCTTGTCAACAAATCCAAATGCCTGTCTTGAGCAACTCTCCCAGGGTGATATCCCCCAGGACCTTAAGGTTGAACTCCAGAAAATTTTTACCTTCTATGCAAATGATTTCAGCACCCGTTTCGAAGACATTACCGGTTCTACGGCCAATGCCATCGAAGGTCCAAGGGATATTCAACCTCAGGCTGTTGAGGTTCGTTTTGGAAGCCATCCCCCAATTGACAAAAATACTTTACTGGCCAGATTCAAGACTCCGTTAAGTCCTGCAGACTGGAATACCCTTTACTAACAGATTTTCGGGTAAACCTTTAATCCCTTTTTCTAAAAGAGCCGCCGTCAGGTGGCTCTTTTTTTTTTTGCTCCATCAATAAAATTGTAATGATTGATTTTAACATCAACTATTCACAAATTGCAATTCCCATATAATCCTGCTTCTGATATTGACACCTTTGAAGGAAGAAGACAAAGGGATAGGCAATGAAACAATTACCAGCAGTTGAAATACCTGACTGTAGATCTTGAGGTCAAATCAAAGCTTAATGGAATAAACCTGTCTATCAGGAAGGTAAACCAAAACTGAAAAGGAAAATTCTAAAGGGAAACAGCAAAAAGTTGAACGCCTTAGATTGTCAGAAAACCAGGCAATGGTAAACAAAAAGCAGGGAAAATTTGGATAGAAACCAACCAATAATCCAAAAAGCCAATACCTAAAGGGGGCATTCCGGGAAAAATTAGTTTAGAAAGAAGTCCACCCAAATGGAATGCTTCTCCTCTCAAAAAGCAAATAAATAAAAAGGGCTGACCCTTTTGAGTCAGCCCTTTATTGTTGAAAATCCTAAGATTACTTCACGATCAGACGCCGTGTGGCAGATCCGGATTCGTGTTGAACTGTATAAAAGTACATGGCTGGTTGTAAGCCCTCCACATTCAGATCATATTCCTGACGGCCCTTTCTTCCTGTAAGAACTACAGATTTTACTTCCCGGCCTACAGCATCACGAACTGAAATTTGTACCACACCTGCTTTCGGTAAGTTGAAAGGAATGCGTGTTGCCTTCTCAGCAGGGTTAGGAATGTTTTGATCTACACTTATTCCATTGATTTTAACAATAGGAACAACAGCAACTGCCAGTGGATCACCAATCAGGCCAAGGGCCACATCAATAGAATCCTTTCCACGATTGTCTCCCCAGGCACCACCTGTAATTTCAAGGCAACGACCAGAGGCTGGAAAACCAGGTTTATAAACTTCTGCATATGGAGAGTTCCATACAAAACGTGTCTCGTTGTTATGGATAGCACCTACATAGATACGAACCCCACTGAACCAGGAAATAGGAGTGGTCAGGATACGCTTGAACCGGATAATTTTGTTCAAAACTGCACCACCGGCGGACAATTCCTGTCCTACCACCTCATGTTCATAATCATCTTCAGAATCTACAGTAAAGCTATCCAGCAGAGACCCAATGGTACCACCAGGACCATCGGCAGCATACACTTCAATCCTGGTTGGAGTCAATGAATCCTGAACTCCCGGGATATTTACTGAAGCCCATCCATCTGCATCTGGCCAGACAAAATCAGCAGATATCCTTGAAATCACCATTGGCTGATAGGGAGGATCAAAAACCATTCCCGTGTTGGGTCCCTGACTGCTTTCCGGCAAGGTACCAAGATTGGCACGGGTAAATTTCAGGTCAACAGATCCGGCAGATGAATCGAGCACCACCAACTTGGTAATTTTGGTATTGTTGGTAGAAAACTGGTCACCGGTAGTTGAAGTGGTCAACGTCACCTTAAAAATACCTGCAGTATCACCAGGCTGTAACTGGATAGGGAAATCAATAATTCTCTCTTCAGCCTGCTGCAGGGAATCAATCACAACGGTCTGATTGTAAATACCATTGTCGTTGTAATCAGATACAAGTATCCTTGCATTGATTGGGGTTTTAACTTTCACCGTACCTGCATTGCGTACATATGCAGTCAGGGTTTTAGGAATAGATTTGAAGGCTGTACCACCTTTGTTGTCAAAAGTAAAAAGTGCCTTTGCCTGAACATCTTTGAAAGAATAGGTAGATGAAGCAGGGTAGGTGATTTCTACAGCAGAAAGTGCCGGAGGTAAAGTAACGTTTGCCGAAGCTTTTCTTCTCCAACGTAGCCCAAGACCGCCATTCAGATTCTCGATTCCGCAAGTCATAACTCCGGCACTGCCTGTAAACCAGGGGCCTTCAGAATTCTTATAATTGATTTTAATGCTGTTGTTCGAAGCATCAAGAACAATTTGAAAAGAGTTCATTCCACTTGCTTCCTCTGGTCCGGACGAAGGCGTGTTGTTCCAAAAGCGGACACTGTCATAAGTGATGACAAATTTGCTGCCCTGTGTTTGATACATCACCTTGGCGCCTGGCAAACGCTGACCGGTATTGTGTGCCACAAACGTGAGGTCGGAAAGCATACCTGCAATAAAATTTCCTTTGCCATCATTATTGGTTGGAATATTCGGCATCCCCGTTCCACCCTGTGCTATCAAAGCGTTGTCTCCGAACATGATGTAACCATTGGAACCAACAAAGCAGGAATTGTATGTGTTCCAGTAATACTTGAAGTCAATGCCCAATGGGATGGGACCGACAACATTGTCATCTCCAAGCCCGCCAACGGAAACTGCATTGGGAGCAATGTCAATCCATTCATAAGTGGCCGGAGTGGTGGCATTTAAGCTGGTGAAAAAACGGTAGCCGAAAGCATCGTTACCTGTATTGTTCACCTGGGCCTTTAGGTGGGCACAAAAACCCAGCAATAAAAAGCTAATCAGATAAAGGTTTCTTTTCATGGTTGTTACCAAAACGATAGTTGAGGGCGCAATATACAGTCAAAATGTAAAGTCAGGCAGCCCTGTAAAAAAAATGAAGACCTGGATTTTATGAATAAGAAAAACTTAAACCTCCTGACCCATTCCAATTGAATTTCCAGCCTCGGCAAGCTCCTTTAAATCAGGCAATTGAGAAATATTATTGATCCCAAAGTAATCCATGAATTTCTTGCTTGTTCCATACAAAACAGGCTTTCCAGGTAAGTCTGATTTTCCTTTCAAAATAATGAGTTCCTTTTCCAGCAACTTCTGTACTGCATAGTCACAGTTGACGCCCCGGATTCTCTCAATGTCGGGTTTTGAAACCGGCTGCTTATAGGCAATAATGGCGAGCGTCTCAAGTGCTGAAACAGAAAGGCGCTTCCTTATTTTTTGTTTCCAAATGGCTGATACCGATGATTGAAAGGCAGGCTTGGACAAAAACTGATACCCACCGCCCGATTCCACCAATTCAAAGGAAAATGCCTCATCAGCATATCGGGTCTGTAATTGATTTATTCCTTCCAGGACCTGCTCTTCACTTATCACGGACTGGAAGTTTTCACTCAACCCAAGTCGGATTTCTTCGACAGAAATTGGTTCGGAAGCACAAAAAATTACAGCCTCCAGATGGAGAAAAAGCGGATCCAAAACCTATTTTCCCATTTTGGCCTCAATGGTGTGCTGCGTATGCGGGACGGCCCGAAGCCGCTCTTTGGGAATCAACTTTCCTGTGTCGATACAAATCCCATACGTTCCGTTTTTAATCCGGATCATGGCCAGCTCCAATTGGGCGGTAAACTTCTGAAGTCGGGAAGCCATCTGGTTCAGATGCTCCTTTTCTGCAGTTTCGGCACCATCTTCAAGGGATAGATGTCCAGAGCCTGTAAGATCTGTACCCTGGTCATTCTTGCGACTTAAACTTTCCCGTATGTAAGCCAGTTCTTTTTTGGCGTTGGTCAGCTTTTCATTGATGATGGTCTCAAATTCCTTTAATTCCTCTTCACTGTAACGAAGGTGTGGTTCAATGCTGGTCATATGGGCAGGCTGCTTGAAAAAGTTGCGCAAAAGTAGTGAAAAACAGATTTAAATTTCCCAATTCTGGCCAAACAGAAAATCTGGTTTGGAATTTATGCGTTTCATCCCTTAAACAGTTTTGCCTTAGTTCGCCCGGAGTATTTGATTTGCCTTTAAAATGAATCGTAATCCCCCACCTCGAAGGCAGGAACCTGCAAAAAAAATTTCAGGGATGTTGAATCTTTCCATGTCTCTGGCCTACTTTTTCTGTGGTGGCTTTCTTTTGTTGCATCCTGCCGGAGGAAAGATCATAGGACCGGAATACATTCTTGCTGTAGGTTGCGCTCTTGTTGTTTATGGAGGCTTCCGGGGATACCGCGCCTTCCTGCAGTTAACCACATCGAAAAGATAAAAATATGATCCTGCTTATTTTGAGAACTCTGCCCTGGATGGGCATGCTCTTATTCCTTTCAAACTGTAACCAGGGTAACAAGGGCCCAAACGATACGCCAACCCAGGGAAAAATTCACATTGCAGTGGATGAGGCGTTTCTGCCGATTATCGGATCAAACATCACTGCCTTTCAAGCACTATATCCAAGAGCAAAAGTGATCCCGCATTACGTATCTGAAGACAAAGCATTCGAATTACTCCTTCAGGATTCTGTACGCATGGTAGTCAGCAGCAGGGACTTTACTGAAGAAGAGCGGGCTTTTTTCAAAGCCAAAACCATTACTCCCAAATCGGCAAAAATTGCAACCGATGCTTTGGGCGTGGTACTTCATCTGAGTAATCCGGACTCCATGTTAACGGGGCCTCAGTTGAAAGAAATTTTAACCGGAAAGGACTTCTTATGGAAAAATCTGAGCGGGAAAGGCATTTCAAAGAAGCCAATCCTTGTCCTGGACAAGCCTGGCACGAGCAACTATCATTCTGTCCTCAAGAAACTGGGCTTATCGGAAGCAGATATTCAACTGGAAAAAGTTTTTGCCGGTGGCGACAGAGAAATTATCAATCATGTCAACCTCCACCCAGAGGCTATTGGATTTATGGGCGTAAACTGGATCAGCGATCCTGAGGATCCTACTCAAACCCGGTTTCGTAACGGTATCCGGGTTGCCTACCTGATGTCGGATTCAGTTGAACAATTATTAAAAACCAACCCCATGTCGGTAGACGAATCTTACTTTCAGCCATTGCAAGCCTATCTTGCCCAAGGCTTTTACCCTTTGACACGGGATGTGATTGTAGCCAGCAGGGAAGCCAAAAGCGGTTTAGGAACAGGATTTACCGCCTGGCTTACCTCAGATAAGGGTCAGCGAATAATTCTGAAAGCCGGTTTGCTCCCAGCTACCATGCCCATCAGGATTGTTAAAATCAAAAAAGACAACGATTTAACCAATTGATAAAGGGCAGTTTCGTTTTTGGTTTTTGGAATGCTGGGAACTCCTTAGTTTTGCGCCCTCAAAAAATCAACCATAAAAACACAAAATACATGTTGAGATATTCTGGAATATTCCTTCTGTCGGCGTTTATGGCCGTTTCCATTCGGTTGGAAGGCCAAACCATTGCCGAGGGGCTTCGTTTTCTGGACAATGAACAATACATTAATGCTGGCAAGACCTTCCGGCAGCTGGCAGCTTCTCAACCTACAGCATCGCATCACTATTACCTTGGCCTTTATTATATGGTACTTGAGCGAAATGATACGGCCAAGGGAATTTTTGCAGACTCTGCAAAGGTAATGTTTGAAAAGGGCGTCAGTCTTGATCCCAAGTTCAATCTCAACTATGTAGGATTGGGAGGCTACGAAATTTTTAAAGGTCGCCTGGGACAAGGCAAAATTTTGATTGACAAGGCAGTTCAATCATCCAGGGGGAAAGATGCAGAACTTCTTTTCCGGGCCGCCGAGTCTTATGTGGTTTACCCGGACAACGATGCCCTTGAAGCAAACCGCCTGCTGGACATGGCCATTAAGGTGAACAAAAACAATCCTGATTACTACAATTTGAAAGGAGAGGCTTTCATGTTGAAAAATGAAGGCTCTGCGGCTGCCAACAATTATGACCAGGCCAAAAGGATTGCCCCCAATTCTGCCAAGGGATATATCAATTATGGGAATATCCTTATCAGAGCCAAAAGCTATCAGAAAGCACTTGAATCTTATCTGGAAGGCATGGCTAAAGATTCGCTTTATGCCCCGGGCTACCGTCAGTTAGGCGAACTTTACTACAAGGCAGGGAAATTTGAGAATGCTGTTCAGGCATATTCAAAATATATTAAAATGACAGATTCACGTCCGGAAAACCAGTACAGGTACGGAGCATTTCTGTTTCTGGCCCGTAAATATGATGATGCCTATACTGTACTGAGCGGGATTCCATCCACATTTTCAAATCCCTTCAGATATAGGTTAATGGCTTATTGTCTGGCCGAAAAGCAACAATACGCTGAAGGCATTACCCAAATGGAAAGTTTTCTGGCGACAACTGATACTTCGAAGCTCCTTCCTTCGGATTTCCAGTATCTGGGAAAACTCCTTATTGAAAGCGGTAAGGATACAACCAGGGGACTGTTTGCTCTGGCAAAGTCAGCTCAAAAGGACTCCACTAAATTTTCATTGATCAGCGATTATGGAAAGAAGTTCTTCGACGCCAAGAGATTTTCCAGGGCGGCCGAAGCCTACCAATTGCTCATTGACAATGGCCGGAAGTCAAACCAGGACTATTTCAATTTGGGAAATGCCTACTATTTTGGCAAGGATTACGTCAAAGCCGATACCATTTACAGCCTTTTAATCAGGCTTCAACCTCAATCTCTGATGGCCAACCTTTTCAAAGCAAGGTGTATCGGGCTTGAAAAACTTGATCTTGATCAGTCAAAGGGTTTGGCAAAACCATATTATGAAAAGTTCACTTTGCTTGTGACAGCTGAAAACACAGAAAAGTATAAAAAGCAATTGGTGGAGGCATACAGCTACCTGGGCTCTTACTATGCCATCCGTAAAGATGTTCCTCAGGCCCACGCGGCATGGAAAAAAGTTCTTGAACTGGACCCTGAAAACAAAAAAGGCAAGGATGGGTTGCTCATAAAATAAACGGCCTGCTTTTTGCCATTACATTCTCTAATCATCAACAATCTTATGTCATTTCAACTTCCACCTCTTCCTTACGCCAACAATGCCCTGGAACCGCATTTTGATGCGACAACCATGGAGATTCACCATGACCGTCATCATGCGGCTTATGTCACCAACCTGAACAATGCCATCGCGGCTGATGCCAGTCTGGCTGAAAAGTCCATCGAAGAATTAATGGTGAATGTAGGAAAACTCAGTCCTGCCATCCGAAACAATGGTGGCGGACATTACAATCACGCTCTGTTTTGGAAACTTCTTAAACCAAATGGCGGAGGAAATCCTACGGGCAGACTGGGTGAGGATATCACTTCAACTTTTGGCAGTTTTGATGCTTTTAAAGAAGAGTTTGCCAAAGCAGCTGTTTCGAGATTTGGTTCCGGTTGGGCATGGCTTGTGGTTTCAAACGGAAAGCTCGTGGTAACTTCAACCCCAAATCAGGACAATCCTATTATGGATGTTGCTGACGTTAAGGGTGCTCCTGTTCTTGCACTGGACGTTTGGGAACATGCCTATTATTTGAAGTATCAGAACAAACGGGCGGATTATATAAACGCCTTCTGGAACCTGGTTAATTGGGACCACGCCAATATTTTGTATGCTTCTGCCAAATAATTAACTTCGATTTTTTTAAGAAAGGCTGGTTGAAAAACCAGCCTTTCTTATTTCGGACTAAAGGCGAGCATTTAGCTTTTTGGCCAAAGACATGGCAGCTTCTATGGCTTTGTCCATATTGTAATACTCCCATTCTGCAAAACGACCCAACAAAAAAATCCCTTCTTGCTCCAAGGCAATTCTGGCCTGATCAATCCTTTCCCTGGTATCGGGCAAGTGAATGATATAGGAGTTTGGCTCATAATTCCAGGCAAGGGGCGTCAGATTTCCCGGAAGTTTAGGGAGCTGGCTGTACATTTCTTCCGGATCATGTTTGCCAGAGAACTCGACCACACAAGTATGACGACTGGATCCACGATTGTTGGTGGGTGTGAAAGTCCCGGTATAAATAATCCTATGGGCCTTGATTTCAGGGCCGGGCAAATACAACCAGGAAATATCGCCTGGATCAGTTTCACAAAACACATTGGATGTGCCATTTGAAGGCAGATTCCGAACCTGATCAGCGAGTATTTTTGCCGCAACACTATCCGGAAAAACTTCATCAATCTTCCTGACATCACCCGTGTAAATCACATTTTTAAAATAACCCTTACCATTGAGCCTGAATCCTGCTGAGTCCTTTCGGACCTGACTGATTGCCGTATTCAATTCAATATCCAGGTCCCTGGCAAGCCGGTCTGCAATAAATTGGGATCCACCCTCTTTGGCGTAGAAAAAAGTGGCATGCACCATCTCTGTTTCTTCCTGAACAACGATATTACTCAGTAGCATCTCTTTCAGGTTGGGCATTGGTAATTTACCTTCCAGCCAGGTTAAAGGAATCCTTGACAAGTCAGTATTCCAGATTTTTTCATTGTATGGCCTGAAATACAACTCATAAAGTGTTGATCCGAAATTAGAAATCAGAAATGCTTCAAAATGTGGATAAGAAAATGGATCCCTGGGCTTGTAGTCCGGGGACAGGAAATCATCCAGAACTTTGGATACCAGACCTTTGTCTAATTGATGCAGGTAGTTCTCCAAAGGATAACCGATGTATTTTCCATCCATCAGAATCTTTGCATTTCGTCGGGCCTTGATAAATTCAGTATCCCTGTCAAAAAAGCCCCAGAACCAATCCAGAACTTCGGGATTCCGGGAATTAAAGACATGACCTCCCACACGGTGAAAAAGATTGTCCTGAACCCGCTCGCAACGGACAAGCCCACCTGGCCCAGGGGCCCTGTCAAACAAGCGAACCTGATGGGTGTGACGTAAAATTTGACCTGCAGCGAGTCCGGAAATACCGGCGCCGATGATGGCTATATCAGACATGAGGTAATTTCCCTAAAATGGAGGAGAATACATTTGGATCGGTAGAAACGCCATGCATGGGTTCCCACAACGTTGAGGTTTTGTTGCGCTGGCTCTTATTATAGAAGCGGTAAATCAATTCCCATACGGGATCTGTAAGGCCCATAAAGCCATGAAATCTTCGGGTATCGGCTCCCAGACTCTTCAGATATTTTTGGTTTTGAGCCATGCGGCCAAAAAACAAACCCTGGCTTAGAAACTGTGTGTGGGATTTGGGAAGAGCGCTTCGAATCCGGGTGAGCACTTCCATCTTATCCATGGCACGGGATTCATTTTGTGTAAGAGACAAGGTACTTTGTAAGCCATGTTGCCGATACAAAACTGCCTCTTCAGGAACATGAACCAACCCCGGGTTTTGCAGACTAAGTTCAAAAAGATATAAATAATCTTCATGTGTAATCAGGCGGGTATCCCATGGAGGGCAACGGTCAATAAGAGACCGGCGGAAAAGGCAGGACTGGGTAATGGCATTCCAACCCCTGAGCATCCAGTCCCTGAGTGGAAGCGAATCCGGAAGGGGTTTATATTGCATGACCACATCTCTTTGTTTCCAACCTTCTGTCAGCTCTTCCGCCTGCACATAAGGCCCATAGGCCATATCTGCCCCGGTATGCTCCAGAGCCCGGACCTGAGCTTCAATTTTGCCCGAAGTCATCAGATCATCTGAATCAAAATATTGAATATATGTTCCGGTGGCCACAGACAATCCCAGGTTTCTGGCTGCACCTGGCCCTTCTCCCCTATTGTTTAGAAAAATGCAATCGGTTATGTAGTCGAAAATAACCAGCTTGAAATCATCGGTAGAATGGTCATCAATAACAATAATTTCATCTGGTTTCCGGCTTTGGGCCAGGAGGTTATCCAGCGTCTTTCGAAGCAGGGCTGCCCGGTTTTTTACCGGAATGATGACTGATACAGTACTCAAGGCCTGGTGGTGCTACCTGATTTTTCGGTTAAAACGCCATCTTTCATTTCCAGGATCCGATCTGACATTGCTGCAAGAGCCTGATTGTGGGTAACCATAATAAAGGTTTGGCCCAGATCTTCCCGGAGTTGAAGAAAAAGACGATGCAGATCTTCAGCATTTCTGCTGTCCAGATTCCCGGTAGGTTCGTCAGCCAGGACCACTGCCGGTGCATTGAGCAAAGCTCTTGCAATGGAAGCCCTTTGTTGCTCGCCTCCGGATAGTTCTGAAGGCTTATGGTCCAGCCTGTCGCCAAGGCCAAGTCTTTGAAGCATTTCTGTAGCCTTCTTCCGAACCGTTGAATCTGCTTGTTTGGCTATCCATCCAGGCATGCACACATTTTCCAAAGCCGTGAATTCCGGAAGCAGGTGATGGAACTGAAACACAAACCCGATATGCTGGTTGCGAAAAGCGGCTAGTTGTTTTGTAGTCAAGGCAAAGGGATCCTTATCCAAAATGCGCAACTTCCCGGAATCTGGACGGTCGAGTGTACCAAGAATCTGAAGCAAGGTACTTTTCCCGGCTCCCGAGGGCCCGACAATGGTAACCAATTCCCCTTTTTCAACCTGAATGTCTACGGACTTAAGTACGTCAAGACTCCCATATCGTCGGGCCAGTTGGTTTCCATGCAAGACCATTGGCACAAAAATAGACACAGTTTCCGGATTTGCAGGTTTTTGGATAAACCGTTCAGTATTTGGTCTGTCAGGGCAACA
>JBIPNA010000236.1:0-5660 GCA_044375665.1 Catalimonadaceae bacterium | reverse complement strand
GAAGGTGGAGCCGGATCCCGAGAACTTTAAAATTGTGGACGGGAAGGTCAATCTGTTTTACAAAGACTTTTTCGGCAATACCCTCAACGACTGGAACGAGGATGAAAAGGCCTTGAAAACCAAGGCGGTGGAAAACTGGTCGGTTAAAATTTACAAATAAGATGCAGGCGGTTATCCATTGGATTTTGAGAGGTGTGGCAGCGTTGATCTTGCTTCAGACCTTGTTCTTCAAATTTACCGGAGCGGAAGAAAGTGTCTTCATTTTTTCAACCCTGGGTGTAGAGCCGGTGGGCAGGATCGGGTCTGGCATTGTGGAGTTGATTGCCGGGCTCTGCCTGTTGTACCGACCTGCTGTTTGGTTGGGCGCTTTGCTGGCCCTGGGAACCATGACCGGTGCCATATTGAGCCATATTTTTGTTCTCGGTATTGAAATTATGCACGATGGGGGACAGTTGTTTGCCTATGCGCTGGTTGTTTTTGTCTGTTCTTTTGCACTTCTGGTCTGGCACCGGAAGGAAATTCCGGTCCTTTCAAAAATTCTGTTTTCCAAATGATACATCGCTTTGTGTTTTTGTGGTTGATGTTTGGGTTGTTTGGCGTTACGTCGGTTCAGGCTCAGGGAAGGCTTCAAAAGGAAGCGCATCTGGCCCTTTCGGCT
This sequence comes from Catalimonadaceae bacterium, assembly GCA_044375665.1. GTDB lineage: Bacteria > Bacteroidota > Bacteroidia > Cytophagales > Flexibacteraceae > CAMDMI01. The sequence goes on along the minus strand of JBIPNA010000236.1, from coordinate 5,002 downwards.
TCCTCCAACCATTTTACCTGGTCTCCGGCCTATTTCTGGCATTGGGGATTGGGCAAAAAGCAAAAGTTCCGGTTGGGTGCCGGCCTTCGTTACAACGGAGCCTGGTCGAAGGATCAGGAGTTTACCACGGCTCCGGCGAAACTCACTTCGGGTGAAACCGGGCCTCAGGTTTTGTTTACAGAAAACATCCCTGCCAACATCGACACGTTTAAGGTAGTCGGAAACAGTCTGGTCCATTCGTTCAATCTGGCCATCTTGCTTGCTTGGCAGTGGAATTCGAAATGGGAGACGGGTTTCAACATCGACGCCATTGGGTTCAGTACCGGGTCCCAGGTCAGTATGGTTCAGCAGTCTTCGGGCATCGTGCTTCCGGTGGTCGAAAAAGGAAAGCCTTATCCTTTTAATGCCCTGCTGGTGAGCGACAACGACCTGGGTTCTCTCAACTCGGAGTTGTATGCCCTGTACCGTTTCCGACCCAATCATGCCCTCCGGTTTGGGGCTACGTTTATTTTTTCAGAATACCAGACCGACCGCAAACTTCGGCTGGACAACGACCGTTTCCGGCACAAATCCCTCCAGCTGATGGTGGGATACGGGTATCGGTTTTAACCCGGATCATGCATTAGGAAATCTATTCCGAGCCTAACCTGCTTCAAATCAGAGGCTCCGCCGCCTTTTCTTCTGTATCCGTAGCGCTGCTACGAATTTCGAATAAAAGGCGCTGATTTATTGCATGTTAGGCTCTCATTACGAAGTCCTAACACAAGATCCGGGTTTAAGCCAATTCTTTTTTGACCTTCCTTTCCGGGATTCGTTCCCTGAAGGGAGGGCATTTTTGGTGGCAAGCTCCAAATGAAAAAGCCGGTCTTTGGGGGACCGGCTTTTTTCTTCCTGATTGAAACGATTGAACTAAATTTTATTGAAGATGGATGTCCAGGTGAAAACCATCCCGAACAACCAGAGGAATGCAAATGCGTTGATGTCTAAACCGTCTTCCAGCAATTCTTTGACAGGGCGCTTGGTGCCATAAACCATGTATCGGATGCCAACGCCCGGATAAGCCAGGACAGAGAGCAGTGCGGTTTCAATCGTATTGCCTTTTGTAGATTGCATGTTCGAGACGTGAAAATTACCTTGTAAGGTTTGGCAAAGGTAGAGAAGATTCTGAAAAAACAAAGCTCAACCTTAGAAAAATCGACAACTTTTACAAGGTGTTGATTTTCAGTCAGTACAAGATTTTTCCCGTCATTTCTGCCGGTACAGGCAATTCCAGATATTTCAAAATGGTAGGCGCAAGGTCCCCCAGTTTTCCATCGGAAATGGTATGTAATCCCTTGGTTTTAAACGATTCTTCCACAAAAATGCAGGGCACCAGATTGGTCGAATGGGCTGTATTCGGGCTTCCGTCGGGGTTTATCATGTAGTCGGCATTGCCATGGTCGGCGATAACCAATGCAGCATAGCCACCTTTTTGTGCGGCCTCAATGACCTGCCCCAGACAGGTATCCACGGTTTCGCAGGCTTTTACCACAGCATTGAAATCGCCTGTATGTCCCACCATATCGGGATTGGCGAAATTGAGGCAGATGAAATCGGCCTCACCGGAAAGCAATTCCGGAACAATGGCTTCTGTGATGTCGGCTGCCGACATTTCTGGTTTCAGGTCGTAGGTGGCTACTTTGGGAGAGGGACAAAGGAGCCGTTTTTCGCCAGGAAAGGGCTCCTCTCTGCCGCCGCTGAAAAAGAAGGTAACGTGTGGATATTTTTCTGTTTCGGCAATGCGGATCTGTTTTTTACCCTGTTGGGTCAGAACCTCTCCAAGGGTATTTTGCAGATTGTCTTTCTCATACAAGACCTCCACATTTCGGTACGATTCGTCGTACCGGGTCATGGTGATGTAGTGAAGGGGAAGGGTTTTCATCCCAAAATCGGGGAAATCGGTTTGGGTAAGGGCCTCGGTGATCTGCCGGCCGCGGTCGGTTCGGAAGTTGACGTTGATCACCACATCGCCTTCCTGAATCCGTCCCTTGGATTCATAACCTGCCAGAACCATCGGCTGAAGGAACTCATCTGTTTCGTTTTTTTCATAGGCATCGGCTATGCCCTGAAGAAGGTCGGTTTCTGATTTGCCTTTGCCGTGAATAAGCAGGTCATAGGCTAGTTTTACCCTTTCCCAACGCTTATCGCGGTCCATGGCAAAATAGCGGCCTACTACCGAAACCACCGTTCCCGCTGTTTTTGCAGCATGGGCCATGAGGTCGGCAATAAAACCATGTCCGGATTTGGGGTCCGTATCCCTTCCATCGGTAAACGCATGGATATAGAGCCGGTCCCAATGGTTATCCTTTGCCCAGGAGCAAAGGGCTTTAAAATGGTTTATGTGTCCATGCACCCCACCATCTGAAACCAGTCCGATCAGGTGAATGTTCTTGTTTTGGCTTCGGGCATATTCCAATGCTTCGGCCAGTTTGGGGTGGCGGGCTAGATTCCCTCCCGAGGCTTCGAGGTTGATCCGGACCAGGTCCTGGTACACAACCCTTCCGGCTCCGATATTCATGTGCCCAACTTCTGAATTACCCATTTGTCCTTCAGGCAGACCAACGGCAATGCCCGAGGCCTCGAGTTTTGCATGGGGGTAATCTGCCATAAGGCGGTTAAAAACCGGGGTTTTGGCCTGGGCAATGGCAGAAATCTTTGGATTGGTACCCAACCCCCAGCCATCAAGAATAACCAGAATAAGCTTTTTCATTTTTCTTTTTTTAACAAAAGGGAAACAGTAGTTTTAGCCTTTCTACCAGCCGCATATGAATTTCCTTTGGATCTTAATTCTTGTCTTTTCCGGATGGTCTGAAGCGGCCTTGAAACAGAGTTTCCTTGAGCGGACAAAACTGGCGTTTAAAACAGGAAATTCACAAAAAATCCTGCAAATGATGGGCGGAAAGCTCCAGTTCGGATACGAAGGGGAGTCCGCCATGGTCTCGGCTCAGGAGGCCGGTGCCCGTCTGACGACCTTTTTCAAAACCAATCCCCCCAGCGATCTGCAGGTCCTTTTTCAAGGGCAGTCCAAAGATGGGCGCCAGTATTTTATCGGCTCCCTGAAAACCCCGGGCGGCAATTACAGGGTATCGGTCTATTGGGCCGAAGCCCCGAAAGAGCAGATTCTGTCCCTGGATTTGTCGAAAGAATAGGAACGGCTTTGGGAGAAAATCCCGGGAGCAGGGTTGATAATCCAATTTTATTGCTATACTTTTGCGGAAATTTTTTTTCATCAATCTTTCATGGTAGAGACATATGTAAAGTATAAGGTCAAAGACATGTCTTTGGCTGCCTGGGGCAGGAGAGAAATCACCCTTGCCGAAGCTGAAATGCCTGGTCTTATGGCACTTCGTAAGGAATATGGTCCTTCTCAGCCCTTGAAGGGTGCCCGCGTTGCCGGCTGCCTTCACATGACCATTCAAACTGCAGTTCTTATCGAAACCCTGGTGGCCCTCGGTGCTGAGGTTACCTGGTCTTCCTGCAATATTTTTTCAACCCAGGATCATGCTGCTGCTGCCATTGCTGCCGCAGGAATTTCAGTGTATGCCTGGAAAGGCCAGACTGCTGAGGAATTTGACTGGTGCATTGAGCAGACCTTGTTTTTCGGCGAAGAGCGCCAGCCTTTGAACATGATTCTGGACGATGGTGGTGATTTGACCAACATGGTTCTGGATCAGTATCCGGAATTGGTACACAACATCAAAGGTTTGTCTGAAGAGACAACAACGGGTGTGTTGCGTTTGTATGAGCGCATGAAGAAAGGAACACTTCCAATGCCTGCCATCAACGTCAACGATTCGGTTACAAAATCGAAATTTGACAATCTGTATGGATGTAAAGAGTCTTGTGTGGATGCCATCCGCCGTGCGACAGATGTGATGCTCGCCGGAAAAGTAGCTGTTGTGGCTGGTTTCGGAGATGTAGGTAAAGGTTCTGCCCGCTCGCTTGCTTCTGCTGGTGCAAGGGTAATCGTGACTGAAATCGATCCGATCTGTGCGCTTCAGGCTGCCATGGAAGGGTATCAGGTCATGAAAATGGACAATGCCGCTCCGATCGCCGACATTTTTGTAACCGCAACCGGAAACAAGAACATCATCGTAGATCGCCACTTCAAAGCAATGAAAGACAAGGCGATCGTTTGCAACATCGGTCACTTTGATACCGAAATCGACATGGCCTGGTTGAATTCTACCCATGGAAACACCAAGGAAGAAATCAAGCCACAAGTGGATATGTACACCATCGATGGTAAAAACGTTCTGGTTTTGGCTGAAGGTCGTCTGGTAAACCTTGGATGTGCCATGGGCCACCCATCTTTTGTAATGTCCAACTCCTTCACCAACCAAACGCTTGCCCAGTTGGAACTTTGGACCAACTCCGGAGCGTACGAAAACAAAGTGTACACGCTTCCAAAACATCTGGATGAGAAAGTAGCAGCCCTTCACCTGTCGAAAGTAGGTGCCGAGCTCGAAACCCTCAGCCAGGACCAGGCCGATTACATTGGCGTTGGTGTTTCAGGACCTTTCAAGGCCGATCACTACCGCTATTAATATCCGGAATCCTTCCGATCAAAAAATCCCGCTCCGGCGGGATTTTTTTTGGCCCTTAGGGAAGGGAGGCCCCTTGTTCACCACCCGGTTTCCGTCGAAAAGGGATGAGGTCGGGTCCTTTCCTTGGAAAGCAGATTTGGCTGAAAGTTGAAAGCATGTTGGGCTGGAAACCGATCAGTCAATTTGGGAAGTATGAAATTTGGGGGGACTGCAACGATATGGTCAAGCAGGCTAAAATGGACATATTTCTTCATCCAATTTCTGAACACTAAATTGTTTGAGGGTACTAATTTAAAATGGTAGTACAAAATTTTAATGAACCGAGTTAGTCCCCCCGTTTTCAACATTTCAGTAACCTTGAACTGAAACCCATTTTCGCTTAGAGTATTGTGTTATCACGCCTCCTTCCTCCTGGT
>JBIPNA010000235.1:0-5665 GCA_044375665.1 Catalimonadaceae bacterium | reverse complement strand
CGACTTTACCCTGACAACAACCTTTACAGCTACGTTTGTCGTGGTGCCGCCGGTTTGTTTGCCCGACCTGGCGACCCAGCTTTCCATTTCTTCCAACAATATCGTTCAAGGTGAAAGCATCACAGGTTCAGTTTTAGTCCGAAGCCAGGGTTGCCTCCCCGTATTGGATACGACAACGCTTAAAATTACCCAGTCTGGTGGAGATCCGGTGGTGCCAAATGCAGAAGTACCGCCTTTGGCTATTGGGGGGGCTTTTTCCTATAACCTCGGTACGCTGACCTTTAACACCCCTGGAACTTTCTCGGTTTGCGCCCTTGCAGATGGTGAATTTGAAGTCAGCGAATCGGCTGAATTCAACAATCAGGCCTGTGGAGTCGTTACTGTAATACCTTTTTTACCAGATATTTATCCTGTCCAATGTGGGGTAGGTGGTCAGACATTTCTTACCGGACAGCCCTCCAATATCCAGTTTCTGGTGGCCAATTCCGGAGGTTCAGCCACAGGGCCATTTACGAGTACAGTAATCATCTCCAGAAATGGGGTACCTGTTGATACCATTGAACAGCTGATTCCCAATATTGGTCGCCAATCTACCATTGCATTCTCCACCCAATACACCTATCCTTCACCAGGAACGTATTCCTTCTTTCTTTCCTGTGATGTCCCGCTTCCCAATGGTGTAGTGGTAGAAACCAATGAGGACAACAACTCAAGCACTTGTTCCATTCTGATCCTGGCGCCTAAACCGGATTTGACTGTTGGGGTAGGTTGCGAACAGGTAGATGTAGACCCCAATGATCCGGCTTTTCCCGGTACCATTACCCAAAAGGCCAGAATCTTTAACACAGGAAATGCTGAGGCCCCAGCTCCCATTCGGGTTCGGTTTGCACAGTCGGGTGGTCTGGTTGAAGACGTCTTGTTGACAACTCCTCTCCCGGCAGGGCAATCTGTGGTTGTTTCCCGCTCTACCGCCTCGGTTGCTCCTGCAACACAGACCCTGCTGGTTACGGTAGATCCTGAAAATGTGGTTGATGAATTTATCGAATCCAACAATGCAACCAGCCAGCTTAGTCTCTGCCATGAATTTGCACCGGTTGACAATTTTTGCGGAGGTGATTGGTGGTCTTCTACCTACCTGATCAATCAGGCCATTTTCCTACGTGTGCCGGTTCTGGTAAGAGGGCTTTATGATGCAAGCGAACTAAAAGTGCGGTTTTTTGTAAGTGGACCAGGCCTGACGGGAACGGTTAACCTCGGGGACGCCACATTGAATAACGTTTCCGAAACTTGCTCTTGTCCTCTGGTCGCCACACTTCCGGTGAATTTCGCGTTCCCTCAGGAAGGAGAATACACCTTCACTTTTGTAACAGATCCGGATGGGGTTTACACCGAATGTGACGAAACCAACAACACCCTTATTCGCAAAGTGCAGGTAAGCGGACTGCCCGATTTGCGTGTGCTTTCTCAGGGAATCAATCCATCCAAACTAAATCCGGATGTGGATGAGCCCATCACCATTGATGTAAATTATGAAAACATCGGATTGTCAAATATCAATCAGTTGATGAAAATCAAAGTGCTGGTGGATGAAATTCCGGTCGATTCTGCCCAGGTAAGTGGATTGGTTACCGGCGATAATTTTACAGTCAATTTTGCAACCCCATGGTCTTCTTCCCTGGTGGGAGCACACATTATCCGGACCATCATCGATGCAGACAACCAGGTGACAGAAGCTACCAAAGCCAACAATGAAGCTACAAGGGCTGTAATTGTAGGTGCGGCGGCCAATATGTATTTTCAGGTATTTTCACCAAGTGTTTCCAGTCCATCTATTGGGCAAAACATCACCATCAATGCCCGGATAGGCAATAATGGTGACGAAGATGTGGAAGGACTTGTACAGTTTTTCTACATCAACAATCAGAACGATACCGTACAAATTGGTCAGATTCCGGTTTCTGTTGCTTCAAACGACTCCACTTCCATCCAGTTACCGTGGCAGGTGGTGGACAACAATACCATCCTGATTGGCAAAATCACCAATGCCAACATCATGGAGTTTAATTACGACGACAACATCGCCACCGCCCCCATTGGCGGATTCACCCTTTCATTCCAGTCAACCCCCGCCTGTGCCGGCAAACCAGATGGGCAACTTATCGTGGTTCCCAACGGAGGAAATGCCCCCTTTCAGGTGCAATGGAGTTCTGGCTTTATTGGCGATACGCTCAATTCAGGCCCGGGAACCTATTCTGTGCTGGTAACGGATAATAGTGGTGTTGAAGTTGCAGGACAGGGAACCATTGCTAACCTCCCCGGAATCCGCTACTATCAGGATGCTGACGGAGACGGCCATGGAAATCCGGCTGTTGACTCTGTGGATTGTGTCCAACCTCCCGGATTTGTGCGTGATAGCCTCGATTGCAATGATGCCAATCCGGCTGTCTACCGAAAAACCACCACACCGGTTATCCTGGTTGGGGGACCCCTGGTTTTCTGCAATGGCGGAAATGTGACATTGTCTGTCGCAAACCAGATCGGAATTACTTACCAGTGGAGTACCGGAGCAACAGGAAATTCAATCCTTGTGGATAGCAGCGGAACATTTACTGTTACAGCCACAGCCGATTCAGGTTGTGCAGCCACTTCTATCCCGGTTAGCACTCAGGAAATTTTATCTCTTGAACCAACGGCAACCATCTCCAGCAATCCAGGCAACCCTATTTGTACCGGAACACTGGTTTCTTTTGGTGCTTCCATTACCGGTGGAGGAATCCAGCCATCTATTGAATGGTTCCTCAACGGCCAGTTGGTTTCTGTAGGAGATACATATCAAACAGATTCACTTGAAAACAACGATCAGGTCCAGATAATACTTACCTCTTCAGAGTCCTGCGCCGATCCGGTTGTCGTATTTTCCAATGTCCTCACCATGGAGGTTGGTTCTTCCATTCTGGCCGATGCCGGACCAGATCAAACCGTTTGCGGAGCTGAAGCCCTGCTGGAAGGAAATTCCTCCGGAGCATGGACAATCCTTTCAGGTTCAGGTAATTTTGCCAATGCCAATTCGGCTTCCACCGCAGTTACAGGTTTACAACCTGGACTCAATGCCTTTATTTGGACTGTCCAGGCAGGCACTTGTCCGCAAACCGAGGATACGGTTCAGATCTTTTCTGAGGAACCTCCCGCTCAGGCAAATGCAGGCCCGGACCAGACAACCTGCTCAGATTCAGTACTTATCCAGGCCCAGATCCCCAGCTCAGGAACAGGACAATGGATCCTTGATGGAACATCAGGTACTATTGACAATGTCAACCTGGCCTCAACTGCTTTCCGTGGAGTTGCCGTCGGAACCCACTTGTTGGTTTGGGAAGTATCCAAAAACACTTGCCCATCTTCCCGCGACTCTGTTTTGATTACAAGGATTGCTCCGCCTGCAGCTGCAAGCGCCGGGCCAGATCTTTCAGTTTGCGGAACAGAGGCTTCCCTTCAGGCCCAGACACCTTCATCCGGAACGGGTATTTGGCGCAGGATTACCGGGACTGGCCTGGTTTCCGATTCACTCAATCCCAATGCACAGCTTTCCAACCTGAGCGCAGGCAGCAACGCCTGGCAATGGGTGGTCAAAAATGGCCTTTGCCCGGAAGCTCAGGATACTGTTCTTGTAATTGTAGAACCTGCTGTTACCCAGTCGGATGCCGGTTTTGACCAGATTGTCTGCGGAGCCAATGCTACCCTTCAGGGAAACACACCCCAAACCGGAACAGGTACCTGGCGCAGGATTTCCGGATCAGGTATTTTGACAGATTCGCTTTTGGCAAACACCTCTGTATCTGGTTTAGCAGCGGGTGAAAACACCTTTGTTTGGACCATTTCTTCAGGAGCTTCCTGCCCCGAAAGTCAGGATACCGTTGTCATCAACAGCGAAGCCAGTCCATCGACTGCCATTGCAGGACCTGACCAGGAAATTTGTGGAGATCAGACCATTTTGTCTGCCGGCATCCCTCAAACAGGAACTGGTGTCTGGACAATCCTGCTCGGTTCAGGAACCCTGGCCGATACTGCTTCCCCTGTTTCCGCGATCACCAATTTGTCCTCAGGATTGGTCCGCCTTCTTTGGACTGTTGAAAATGGTATTTGTCCCGCTTCTTCAGATACGGTCGATGTAAACGTTTCTCTGCCGCCATCTTCAGCAGAAGCTGGCCCGGATCAGGAGATTTGTGGTACAGAAACAACTCTTGGTGCAGCAGTGCCTCAACAGGGAACCGGATTCTGGAAATTGATTTTTGGAACAGCTACTGTAGCCGATACCAATGTATCCAATACAGCAGTAACAAACCTGACCCCGGGAACCCTGACTTTTGTCTGGACAGTTCAAAGCGGCAATTGTCCCGCTTCCTCAGATACGGTTACGGTAACCGTCCTGGCTCCACCTTCTTTGGCTCAGGCAGGTCCTGACCAATCTATATGCGGCAACCAAACCATTCTGGCGGCAATTGCACCAACTTTGGGCACAGGAGTCTGGCGGGTAATCTCCGGAACCGGACAGCTTAGCGATAGCCTTCAGGCCACTGCAACCCTGACCAATCTTTCTGTTGGTGAAAACCTCCTGGTTTGGATTGTAAGAAACGGCAATTGTGCCCCTTCTACAGATAGCGTTTTGATCGAAGTTGCTCCGCCATCCGAACTGGCTCAGGCAGGTCCGGATCAGGTGCTATGCGATTCAAATTCCACATTAGCCGCTGTCCCACCCAATATTGGAACAGGTTCGTGGCAGGTTGTATCCGGAACTGCTACCATAAGCAATCCGGCAAGCCCGGTCTCTGATGTCCAAAACCTGGGTATTGGCGAAAATCTACTCGTCTGGATCGTGAGCAATGGCATCTGCCCGGAAACCCGGGATACCGTTTCTCTGGTTCGGCAGGCTGCCCCGGGAGTTTCCCTGGCCGGGGATGACCAATTGGTTTGCGGATCGGAATCCAACTTATCCGCTACTGCCCCGGCAGTAGGCTCGGGTGCCTGGAGGGTTGTATCCGGTACTGGAATTCTCGCAGATTCATTGCTGGTCAATTCAGGTATAAGCAATCTTAGCTCCGGACTCAACCAGGTCATCTGGACGGTAAGGAACGGCATTTGTCCTTCTTCTGTCGATACAGTCAACATCACATCGATTCCGCTTCCCGGTCCCGCCATAGCTGGCCCCGACCAAAGCATTTGCGATACAGTAGCCTTGCTTAATGCTGGTACGCCATTTGCCGGAACAGGAACCTGGAGCATTCTCTCGGGAACAGGTGTTCTTACAGATCCGGATGCTCCGTCTACCAGCCTGACCAGTCTGGTTTCGGGAACCGTACGCTTGCTTTGGACAGTATCCAGCGGTGGTTGCCCTCCTGTTTCCGATACCCTGGATATACTGTTTACAGCTCCTCCGTCTCAGGCCCAGGCAGGTCCTGACCAAACCCTCTGCAGCGATCAAACCACCCTTGCGGCCTTTGTTCCAACTACAGGAACAGGCAGCTGGCGGTTGATTTCCGGCACGGGTGTTTTGGCCGATTCCCTGTTGGCGAACTCAGGCATAAGCGGATTGGGAACGGGTCTCAATCAGTTGGTATGGACAGTCCGTAACGGTACTTGTGCATCAACCACCGATACCGTCAGCCTGATT
>JBIPNA010000234.1:0-5669 GCA_044375665.1 Catalimonadaceae bacterium | reverse complement strand
CCACCTTTTTTCCACAATGGTTTAAATGCTCCGGTGCAACCTTGGGTAAAACCAATGGTGAGTGAATCGGGAGCACCCCCTCCAAAAGAAGGATAAAATTTGTAGGCATACTTAAAACGGAGTTTCAGGTGTGCCTTTCCTGCTGTTGAAAACTTAGGGAAAACAATACGGTCTTTCTGTCCGGTCACATTTGGATTGCTGTAATTGTTGAACATCATAGATGCACCCGCACTGTTGGGGGCATTGGCCAGAGTTGACCTTTCCCAGGTAACATTGTTGTCTGGATTGAGCAATACATAACCAGAAGGCGGAAATCCCGGGGTTGAAAAATTCTGGTAAAAAGGCGTCTGCACGGAGCCAAGGTCCTGTATCTGAATCAGGTTTTCCCGCTCCAGGGTATCCCTTCCTTCAGAATTGGAAACAATAAGCCTTACCAAATAGCTGCCTTCGGCCGAATAAGTTACAACCGGGTTCTGGCTGGTAGAGGTAGAAGGATTTCCACCCTCAAAGGTCCAGTTCCATTGTGTTGGTCCATTGAGAGACTGATCGTTAAAGCCAATGGGGATACCTGCACAGGATTGAATGGCAGAAGGTTCGAAAAGTGCCACCGGCTTTTCTCTTGCCGTATCGCCCGTTACTTCAAAAGCATCGATCCACAAAGTAGATTTTGATGCACCGTTATATTCCAATGCCACCTGAAGTGAGCTTGACCGGTCGAAGGTAGAATCTAAAACAATGGTGTTTGATTTCCAAAGATTGGTGTCGGCAGGGAAAAATGGTGTTGTCAGGCCCTGGGCCGGATCGGTTACCAGCGTCGTTCCTGACAGGGTTGCCACAGGTTGAAAAGACAGTCCACAATCCTTAGAAACCAGAACACGGATTTTCTCATTGCCCAGCGGAGACACAACATCTGTGCGGTAGGCATGACGAAAACGAACTTTTAATTTTTTGTACCGGAGCAGGTCAAGCGGAGATGAGAGGAGGCTATCTGTAAGCAAAGAAGGCGAAACTGCGCTGGTAGAAAGCCGGAAAGCCTTACCGGAACTGCTCAGAAAACCACCGGTTACCAGCCGGAATGTAGAATCTCCGTCCGGATTTTTGACTTTCCATCTGTAAGGAAGGTTTTGGGCAACGGTATCCAGGTTTGGAACCCATGGCAGCCGGACATTCAATCTGTTACACTGGGTATCAAACCCATTGAGCACAAAAACATTTGTGCCGGTAGGGTCCAGCCAGTCTTTCAATCTGGTAGCCGGAGTTCCGCCACCGGTCCAGGATTTGGATACTTTTCCATAAAAATCTGAATTGATGTTGGTGCAGGAAGCCGGTCCACCATGCAATTGTCCCACAATTCTGTGGTTTTGGTCAAACAATGGGCTTCCTGAAGAACCACCTTCTGTGGTTGTGGCAAATTCATAGGCCATGGTGCGCCAGTGGGAACTATCGTTTGGGGCATTTACCCCATATCCCGAATGGCGGGCTGGATCGGTATCGAACGTAATTTTCTTGATATCCCCAGCAGGATGGTGAATTATGGTAGAAGATTGGGAAGGTACATCTTCCGCACTCCAACCACAATAAAACACTCCAAAATCAGCCGGAGGCTTGGAGCTCAATTCCAGCAACAAAAAGTCTGAAGCGGCATTTCTTGCCCTCAGGATGGATCCGGAAATGGTTTGGTCCTCGGCAATCGGGGTTGTAGGGGTGGTACAGGTGGGGCTTTCCCAGTTGAATGAAAACACCCAGGTGGTGGAAGATGCGGAATAGCAATGGTTGGCTGAGAGAAAATAAGGTTTCCCATCCTGCAACACATTGTTGATCATGGCGCCGGTACAAACATCACCGTTATCGATGATTCTGGCGATAGACCGTTTCTCGATTTGCCAGGCTTGCCCCATTGGGCAATTGACATTCATTTCACAATCATCGCTATCGCCCCAGCCTAAAACGGAATAAGGCGATTTATAACCATGGGTAGCGTAGCCAACCTGGATTTTACCCTGACCAGTAACTTCTTTCGGCTCAAAATATTCAAGGAAAACCTCATCGCCCAGGATCAATCCAGTGCCGAGTTTTTCATCGGCTTGGTTGTTGAAATCGGTTAAAGCTCCAATCTGGTTTTTTCCACCCCATAAAAAAAGCCTTCCCCCCGCGGGAAGCTTATATTTTGAAAATGTGAGGTTGATGGATAAGGCTCCGGGACTGGAAATGCGCAACCTCCATATCCGGCCCCCATTGGGAAGGGAAACCCAGCTGCCTGAATTATCAAGACCCCAGGCTACCTCAAATGTTTGCCCAAACCTCCTGTCAAATTCTTTGCCCAATTTTCTCCTTTCCTGATCTTCCTCCAACAGCTTCCTGACGTCAACCGCCCCCAACTGTACAGAAGGAACTGAGGCCAAAAGGTCTTGATTGGCTTTCCCAAAAGGGGTTCCGCCCTTGGTAATCTGGCCCGATACGGCAATAGAAAAGAACGCCGACATCAGCAAGCCCAGCGTAATGGTTAAGTAGTGTTTCATCCTGGGTGCAAGTTAAGCATTGGCGCAAAAATACTAAGCTGGTTTCGGTAGAACTTTGAATTTCAAGGACAAAAAACCATGGTTTTCCCACATTTTTGCGGCATGAACCAAATACGTCAAAACCAAGTCATTCTGATATTTTGCCTCCTCATTTGGGCGGGTAAACTGTCAGGACAGGCTGTCTTTACCGTCGGAAACTTTGGTGCCACACCCGATGGCAAAACCAATTGCAGCCAATCTATTCAAAAAGCGATAGATGCCTGCCATTCGGTAGGCGGTGGTTTTGTTGTTTTTCCTGCAGGTAAATTCCTCACCTCTACTTTTTATATGAAGTCCAATGTGGTTTTGCGCCTTGACCCTGGATCTGAGGTGCTTGCCAGCAGAAATGGTTCCGACTACACCCAAACCAAAGGCATTTACAGTACCGAAACCGATGTTCCATGCCTGATCATGGCCACAGGGGCAAAAAATATTGGCATTGAAGGTCAAGGCACACTAAACGGTCAGGCGGCCCATGAGTGGAGCGACCTGAAAGAAGTAGATAACTTCATTCGTCAGGAAACCGAACTGGCACGCAAAACAGGGGTAGAAATGAAGCGTGCCTATGCCCTAGATCCGAAAGTTTGCCTCCTTTACATTACAAATTGTGAAAATGTACGGATCGAAAACCTCACCATTACCGCTTCCCCAAACTGGGCCGTTCATCTGGCGAACTGCAGGGATGTGTTGATTCGGGGCATCCGGTTGTATTCGAGTCTGGAAAAAGGGGTAAACAGCGATGGTTTGGATATTGATGGATGCAGGAATGTTCGGATTTCTGATTGCCATATTGAAACCGGAGATGATGCCATCTGTCTGAAATCAACCAATAAAAACGGTATTTACCACGCCTGTGAACAGGTTACGGTTACCAACTGCACCTTGATTTCCACTTCTACCGCCCTCAAAATCGGAACAGAAAGCCATGGAGATTTCAGGAATATTGTCTTTTCAAACTCCACCATATCCAACACCAACCGGGGCATTGGAATATTTGTCAGAGATGGGGCAAATGTGGATGGCGTTTTATTTACAAATCTGGTCATTGAGTGCAGACGAAAGCATTTCAACTGGTGGGGTGATGGCGACCCGATTCGTTTTGTGCTCCTCAAACGCAAGCCAGATTCCAGGCTGGGTTCGATCAAAAATGTGGTGGTTAGCAATGTGGTGGCCAGAGGACAGGGGACATCTTTGGTTGCAGGATTTGAGGGTGACAGCTTAAATCCACCCAAAGCCTTGGAAAACATTAGGTTTCATCAGGTGCAATTGACTATGGAACCAGAAACTGTCCCCGACAAGAGGGCTACTTCGAACCTGAAGGTTTCCCAGGTGGACGGTTTTGTACTTGAAAACAGCAGACTGACTTTTGAAAAAGGCAACCCCTCCCCTGCCTGGACCAGCAGTCTGGAGTTGAAAATGCTTCAAAATGCCACCCTAAGACATTGTGAAACAGACGCTCCTGCATTGCCTGGCCTTTCAGCCATCACATTTGAGAATGTGGCCGGGGCTGAACTTTTTTGGGTGAAACCCATTCGGCCTGAGGCCTGTTACCTGCATGTGAAAGGGAAAGACAGTAAGGACATCCGAATCGATCTTCCAGGGGAAGAAGACCAAAGGCCTTGTTTGAAACTGGCGACGGAAGTTTCTAAAAAAGCGGTGGTTTTGCGCTGAAATATCCTCTAAACCAGGGACATCACATCTCCAAAAACACCCGCTGCAGTTACTTCGGCACCGGCGCCGGGACCTTGAATAACCATAGGCCGAAAGGCATAACGATCGGTGTAAAAAGCAAGAATGTTATCGGCACCAGAGGAGTTCCAGAATGGATGATCCTGACCTATCCTGGCCAGGCGGATACTTGCGGATCCATTTTCCAGACAACATAAAAATTTTAACTTTTCACCGTTCTTTTCTGCCGCAAGGGCCAGATTCCTGAAGAAATCTTCATGGGTGTCAAGCGTTTCCATAAAGCTTTGGGTGTCTGGTGCATCAAGACATGGTTGAGGCAGAATGTTTTCAGTCACCACATCCGCAGGTTCAAGTGGAAGTCCCGATTCACGGGCAAGGATGAGCAGCTTTCTGGCCATATCGCTTCCGCTTAAATCATCTCTTGGGTCGGGTTCTGTATATCCAAGTTCTTTCGCCTGCTCCACAACCGACCTGAAAGAGATTCCTGAATGAAAGGTATTGAAAATAAAGGATAAGGTCCCTGACAACATGGCCTCAATCCGGTGGATCCTGTCGCCACTGCGGATAAGATTCTGCAGGGTCTGAATGATGGGCAGTCCGGCACCAACATTGGTTTCATAAAGAAAACGGGTATTGCCTTTCAAAGCCATTCTCTTCAGGTGCAGATAGGCTGCCAAGGGTCCTGAATTGGCCCTTTTATTGGGCGTCACTACTGCTATATTATTTTCAAGTAAATGTGGATAAACACTGATCCAGTCGGTGCCAGAAGTACAATCCACCAGGATAGATCCGGGCAAATTAAACTTCAGAACTTCTTCAACGAATTGGGTAGAATTTGCAGCAAACCCTGAATTTTCAAGGATATCGATGGCTGTTTCCGAATCCAACCCATTCGAAGACAATACCATTTTCCGGCTGTTGATGACACCGCAAAGCTGAATCCGAAGGTGGAGGTTGGTTTTTAGATATTCCTGCTGCGCAGCGAGTTGTTTCAGGAAAGTAGACCCGATAAGGCCCGGACCGGCAAGAAAAACATAGAGTTTTCTGAGATCTGCATCGAAAAAGGCCTGGTGCAAAGCATTAAGGGCTTTTGCGAGGTCTTTGGTAGGAATGATGGTGGAAATATTCCTTTCAGAACTACCTTGCGCTGTGGCTCTTATGTTAATACCATTTCGGCCAAGGGTGCTAAAAATCTTTCCCGAAACTCCCGGAGCCTTTTTCATATGCTCCCCAACAACTGCCAGAACAGAGACCTCATCTTCCCATTCCAAAGGATCGACCAGTGCATGACGAAATTCGGCTTCAAACTCATGCTCCATGGCTATCCGGGCTGCTTCGGCTTCTGCCTGGGCAACTGCAACCGAAATAGAATGTTCTGAACTCGCTTGTGTGATTAGGATAACATTGACTTTGGCCTTGCCG